>JBAXUD010000655.1:0-1702 GCA_037129875.1 Mycobacteriaceae bacterium | reverse complement strand
GCCCGGCGTTGGGATGGCTCTCCGTTCCGTTGCCGGCGAAGAGCTGGACGACTTTACCGACGAGCCCGTACTGCTCGGCCGTCAGTTGCACGTTGGTTGAGTAGACGGTACGTTCCGGCGCTGCGGCGCGGGGCGCGCTCGTGACCGGTGACGTAACAAGCAGGGCCCCGACACCCACGAATGCCAGCCCCGAGGTCATCAGTGGCGCGGTGCGAAGTGAGTGCTTCATGCGAAAACTCCTTGTAAGCAGAGCCGGGAAGAGACCAGGCGGATCAAACGCTACCTGAGATTAATCTAAGTTGGACCGGGATATTTCTAAGACAATTGCCTTAAGAAGCGTCGACGGAGCGAGATGGTTCGGGCTGGTCCCGCCTGCGACGCCGCAGCCTCAAACCGAGGAAGAACACCGCAAAGACCGGGCCTTGGTAGACGGTGTAGCCGAGGTCAGCCAGCATGCCCGCCTCGACCGGGGTGAGGACCCGCACACCAGGGCCGTAACCGTCGGACGGGTCCATCAGGTAGGTGGTGCCGGCCGGCGCGTGGGCGGGGTCGAGATGAGTCAGCGAACTGCCGGACGTCCAGGTAGCGGGCGTGTAGAGCGGCACCGGTCCGCCGTAGGCGGCCTCGGCGTTCGGGCCGGCGAAGTACAGCCCGCCGTTGCCGCCGGTCAAGTTCGGGGTGTACGCGGCGTTCCAGACGTAGTCGCCGCCGATCGGCGACGTGCCTGCGGCGTTCGCCAGATGCCTGTCGAACGTGGTCCAGTTGCGGTCGATGCTGGAGGGGTCGCCCAAGCCGGTCATGACGCCGAAGGTGTGCACCAGTTCATGCATTGCGACTGACTGGAAGTCGTACTGGTTGCCTGCCACGGTGTTGCCCAGTGCCCACGGGAAGGCGAAGTTCACGCTCAGCTGGCTGTCGGTGGCCGCACCGTTCGCGTCGGCACCCGTGAGCACCTTGGTCTGCACCACCGTGCCGTAGTAACCGGGGCTGTTACTGACAAAGCCGGCGAAAGCCGTTGCCAGCAGATTGGATCCGCCGTTGCTGTCACCGATCACGTCATAGGTGACCGTCACCGGCCGGCTGACGACGATGTAGGACGCGAGCCTGGTAGCCGCCGACTGCAGTGCGGCTCGCGCCGGATCCGACCAGTACTGCGACCCGGTGCCGTAGGCGAAGGCGAAGGTGATCGACGCCGGGGAGACGACCACGTCGATCGGTACGTCGGCTGTGCCGCCGTTCCCGTCGGAGACTGTGACGGTGAAGCTGTCGGTCGCGTCGGCCTGGGGGGCGTTGACCAATGACGCGACGTGGCGGGCCAGCGCTGTGGGTGTGTACGTGAAGGCACCGTCGGCGGTGATCGCCACCGTTCCCTTTGCGGCCGCCTGGGAAACGCTGTAGCTCAGGGGATCACCGTTGGGGTCGGACCCGATGACGGTGCCGGCGACGACGCCGGTGACAGCGTCCGGAGCGCCGACGTTGCGGAAGCGGTCGGCGGGGCGTTGTCCGGTGCAATGGCAACTGTGACCGGTACGGACACCGAACCGCCGTGGCCGTCGGTAACCGTGACGGTGAACGAGTCGGCCTTGTCGGCTGGGGCGGCGGACGGAGAGGCCGCGGCGTGCCGCGCGGCGGCGGTCGGAGTGTAGGAGAGGCTGCCGTCCGCGCCCACCACGACCGAACCCTTTACCGTCATCTGGGAAAC
>JBAXUD010000654.1:0-1703 GCA_037129875.1 Mycobacteriaceae bacterium | reverse complement strand
TCGATGACCCACGCCAACATCGCCGCGAACCTGGATCAGGCGTTCCCCGACTACCTGGAGCACCTCGGCGCCGCGCCGCGGGAGCTCACCGTGGTCTCGTGGGCGCCGTTCTACCACGACATGGGAATGATCGTGGGCGTGTTCATCCCGCTGTACAGCGGATGTCCGGCGGTGCTGATGAGCCCGGTGTCCTTCCTGCAGAGGCCGATCCGCTGGATGCAACACCTCGCGGCCAACGCCAACGCATACACCGCCGGTCCCAACTTCGCCTACGAGGTCATCATGGCGCGGACCTCCGACGAGGACATGGCAGGCCTGGATCTGAGCCGGGTGGCGGTCATGATCAATGGCGCCGAGCGGGTGCGCGGATCGACGGTGCGGCGGTTCAACCAGCGGTTCGCCCGGTTCGGTCTGCCGGACTCGGCGATGCGGACCACCTGGGGTATGGCCGAGGCGACGGTGTACGTGGCGTCCTCGCCCGGTGGACGGCCGCCGGCCGAGGTGCGATTCGACACCGATGCGCTGACGGCCGGGCACGCGCAACTGTGCGCGGCGGGCGGTTCGGAACTGGTGAGTCACGGTCCGCCCCGGGCCTGCGACTTCCGGATCGTCGATCCGGACACGGGCTTGGAGAAGCCCGCCGGTGAGGTGGGCGAGATCTGGGTTCACGGCCCTCAGGTCGCGGCCGGGTATTGGCGCAATCCGGAGTTGACCGAGCAGGTGTTCAACGGTCAGCTGGCCGACGGCGCGCCGGCCGGACCATGGCTGAAGACCGGGGATCTGGCGGTGATGTTCGACGGTGAGCTCTACGTCATCGGCCGGATGAAGGATCTGCTGATCGTCGACGGGCGCAACCACTATCCCGACGACATCGAGGCCACCGTCGCGAACCTGACCGGCGGCCGGGTTGCGGCGATCTCCGTTTCCGACGCCACCGGCGAGCAACTCGTCGTCGTCGCCGAGCTCAAGAGCAAGAATTCCGACGCACTCCACGACCTCAAACCGCAAGTGACAGCAGCGATTTCGAAAGCCCACGGGGTGCGGGTCGCAGATCTTGTGCTGGTTGGGTCGAGTTCCATCCCGGTCACGACGAGCGGGAAGGTGCGGCGTTCGGCGTCGCGGGAGCGGTACCGATCCGGTGAGTTCAGCCGTTTGGACGTCGGCCTATGACCTCGGACTGGAACGAGGAGACCCTTCGGCAGTGGCTGGTCGACTATCTGGTCGACACGCTGGAGTGCCGCCGCGAGCAGATCGACCTCGGTGCCTCGATGCACGATCTCGGCGTCGGTTCCCGGGATGCGGTGGTTCTGACGG
Source organism: Mycobacteriaceae bacterium (assembly GCA_037129875.1). Taxonomy (GTDB): domain Bacteria; phylum Actinomycetota; class Actinomycetes; order Mycobacteriales; family Mycobacteriaceae; genus Mycobacterium. Next base: position 389 of record JBAXUD010000654.1, on the reverse strand, counting down.
GCCACCTCTCGGAGTTGCTGGACCGGGTGGTGTCGCCGGTGGAGTTCTGGCAGTACCCGACGGTCGCTGCGCTGGCCCGGTTCTTGACCGGTGGTGAGGTGGAGCCGGTCGACGTGGGCGCGCAGACCGGCGCGCGGGCAGGCGGGCGCGATCCGATCGCGGTGATCGGGGTGGGGTGCCGCTTCCCCGGTGGGGTGTCCGGTCTGGACGGTTTGTGGGACTTCCTCGCCGCCGGCGGGTCCGGGGTCCGGGAGGTGCCGCAGGATCGCTGGTCGCGGTTCGCCGACGGCTCCCCGGGCGACGCGGCGGTCATTGCGGTGACCACCCGGTGGGGCGGCTACCTGGAGGATGTCGCCGCCTTCGATGCGGAATTCTTCGAGATCCCGGCG
>JBAXUD010000653.1:0-1703 GCA_037129875.1 Mycobacteriaceae bacterium | reverse complement strand
ACGTGATCGTGTCCTGCGAGATGCTCGAGCACATGAAGAACTACGACATGGTGCTCAAGAAGGTCAGCTCATGGCTCAAGCCCGACGGCCGAATGATGGTGCAGATCCTGGGAAATCGCCGGTTTGCCTACGATTTCAAGACCACCGACTGGATGGGAAAGTACTTCTTCGCCGGCGGCACCATGCCCAGCAGAGATCTCTTCGAGTACTTCCTGCCGCCGGACCTGAGGCAGACCCGCGTCTGGGACATCGACGGCCGGCAGTACAGCAGAACGCTCGACGCGTGGCTGGCCAAGCTCGACGCGAACTCCGCGGAGTGCCTGCGTGCACTGGAGGGCGGTCCGACCTCGGCGTCGGTGGCCCTGCAGCGGTGGCGAATGTTCCTGCTGTTCTGCTCAGAAGTGTTCGGCTACCGCGAGGGCAACGAGTGGATGGTCTTTCACTACCTGTTCGAAAAGAGCCCGGTGGCACTCACGAACTGAGTTCAGGCCGGCCTTCGGGTAATGGCCAGCAGCAGCCATGCCAACGTCGCCAGGCTGATCGCCGCGGCGTGCACGGTCGCGACGAACGCGATGTACTCGTGCCAATCCGCCGCCCAGCCGCAGCTGATCCTGTGGCCCCTGATCAGCATCGAGAATGCGAGGGCCTCGGCGACGCACAGCAGAATGACGGTCATCACGGCGACCGCCCGCTGTCCCGGGGCTCGAATCGCATTGCTACGGCGCAGATAATTGACTTCCAGGCCCAGTGTCACCAGGAAAACCGGCAGCACCTGGACCATGCCGTTGAAATACTCAGTGGAGACGTCGCCGGTGCAGGCTCTATCCACGTCGATGATCGGGTACCACATCGCCGAGGCCAGCTGCACCACGAAGGTCCCGATCACCACCGGCACGATCCATCCCCGCGGCGCTGAACCGTCCCCCAGGGCCGAGACCAGCAGCAGTCCCATCGCCGCCACGAACGCGGTGGTGGTCAACAGCGTCAGCCACGGTGACCCCGCCACCGCCCAGCCACGGCCCGGCGGCGCTGTGGTCACCAGCAGCAGGTGAGCGATCAGCACGACCGCGGCACCGATCGGCCACAACCCCCGAAGCAGACCCTGCAGAAACTCGCCGAAGCGACGAGGCGGGGGCGTCATGTGCCATTTGAGGACGGCGCTTCCGGCAACCAGCAGAAGGTCGAGGGCGACAATGGCCCATCGAGTCGAAATGTGTTCGGGGCCTGTGCTGGCGAAGAACTCGACGATGTCGTCGCTGTAGGTGAAGCCGATGACGAGGACGAACACCGCGGTGATGGCGGGCCAGTCGGAGCGCCCCCCGCCCTCTGTCACCGCTTGGTCGATCATCTCGCCCCTGTCCTCGCAGTGACTGCAGACTAGCGGCACGAATGCCGGGGCGGGACTCGATCGGAAGTAGGTGGGGTCAGCGATCCTGGTGCGAGAACACCGGCATCGTCACCGGCTCGGCGCTGGTGTTTTCTTCGGTCTTCGCGTCGGCCTGGGCTTCGGTGGGATGCGAAAAGAGGCTGTCGTTCATAACGGGGTTGTCGTTCACAACGGGGTTGTCGCTCATGGCGTGTCCTTGTTCGTTGAGACCCGGCCGCAAGGATCGGGTTCGGGAGGCGAGCCGGATGATGGTCATCCCGGGTCGCCCTGCACTGGCGAACGGCTCTACTGACAGGTTACAGGAGTTCATCTGATC
>JBAXUD010000652.1:0-1704 GCA_037129875.1 Mycobacteriaceae bacterium | reverse complement strand
TCGGGTCACAATGACGTCTGTGTCTCGGGAGAGGATGGCGGCCGCCGATGCGCAGCTGCTGTGGCTTTCGGCGAAGGTGCCCAACGATCAGTTCCTGCTCTACGTCTTCGATGGTGCGCCCGACATTCCCGCAGGGCTCCGGCAGGTGCGGCGCAACGCCGAAGGGTTCGACGAACTGCGGATGCGGGTGTGCGACGACAGTCGATGGCGCTATCCGCAATGGGTGCTCGGCGAGGTGGCAGCCGAGCAGTTCGTGGTCCACGAGGCCGGCGGATCCGGAGACTGGCGCGGCTCTCTGGCGTCGGTGGCTCGGCTCGGCCGGCTCGACGCCACCCGAACTACTTGGCGTGTACACGTTTTCCGGCCGGCAGTCGTCGTCGTGCAGATGTCTCACGCATTGGGCGACGGAACCCGGTCTGCCGCGCTGGCCGCCGCACTGTTCGGCCGCCGTGTGGCGATCGGCGCAGTTACTCCGGACCGCGGGAACCTGCTGTGGCGAGGGATCGGCGCGGCGCGTGCGCACCGGGGGATGGTTCGCGAGGTCCGAGCGGGGTTGTTGGCGCCGCCGCCGGCCGCGCGTCCGGCGTTGAGCGTCAACTCCCGTCCGGCGGGAACGCCGGTTCTGCGCACGCTGGTGGTTGACCGAGTCCGGATGCGCCGCCCGACGGTGACGGTGGCGGCGCTCTCGGCGGTCGCCGAGGCGCTCGGCGGTTACCTCGCCGATCGCGGTGAGGACATCAGTCTGCTGGGTGCCGAGGTTCCGATGGCCGGGCCACCGACTGCCAATGCGCGCAACAACTTCCGCAACGTCAGTGTCGGCCTGCACCCGCAACTCGATCGCGACCGTCGGGTGGCGCGGATCGGAGCGGAACTCGATGCGCAACGCCGCCGTTCCGGCCATCCCGCCACGGCGGCGTCGACGGCCGCATTCGCGGCGGTGCCCGCCCCGCTGCTGCGGTGGGGGATGAGCCAATTCGACGCCGCAGCCCGCTCATCGACCGTGTCCGGGCACACCGTCGTCTCCAGCGTCAACCGCGGCCCGGCGGACCTGACTTTCGGAGGGCGGCGGGTAGTGCTGACCGCCGGGTACCCGGCGCTCTCACCGATGATGAGCCTCACCCACGGCATCCACGGCATCGGCGACGTTGTGGCAGTGAGCGTTCATGCCGATGCCAGCGTCGTCGACGTCGACGGCTACCTCGACAGGTTGGCGCATGCTCTAGGTTGTCAGCCGTGACAGGACGGTCGAGGCCTGAGCGCGCCCGGCCCACGTTGAGTTCTAGGCTGCCTGCATGGGGTTTCTGAAGCAGGAGGTACCCGTCCTCGACCTCGAGCAGTGGAGCACAGCCACCCGGGCGGAGAAGATCCGGCCGATGGCGCGGCACTGGGCCGAGGTGGGCTTCGGCACGCCAGTGGCGCTGCACCTGTTCTACGTGATCAAGATCGGGCTCTACATCCTCGGGGCGGCGCTGTTCGCGTTGGCCACCAAGGGCATCGATGGCTGGAGCAATATCGGGCAGTGGTGGACCGAGCCGATCGTCTTCCAGAAAGTCGTGCTCTACACCATGCTGTTCGAGGTCGTCGGGCTCGGCTGCGGATTCGGACCGCTGAACAACCGCTTCTACCCGCCGATGGGATCGATCATCTATTGGTTGCGAACCAACACGATTCGGCTGCCACCGTGGCCCGGCCGGGTCCCACTGA
>JBAXUD010000651.1:0-1706 GCA_037129875.1 Mycobacteriaceae bacterium | reverse complement strand
TGCCGCACCGGCTACACCGGCGAGCACGGCTACGAACTGCTGCCGCCGTGGGACTGTGCACCCGTGGTCTTCGACGCACTCGCCGCCGAGGTCTCCAGCCGCGGCGGCCAGCTCGCCGGCCTCGGCGCCCGCGACACCCTGCGCACAGAAATGGGCTACCCGCTGCACGGCCACGAGCTGTCCCTGGACATCTCGCCGCTGCAGGCCCGGTGCGGGTGGGCCGTCGGGTGGCCCAAGGACGCCTTCTGGGGGCGCGACGCGTTGCTGGCTGAGAAGCAGGCCGGCCCTGCAAGACTGCTGCGCGGCTTGCGGGCGGTGGGCAGGGGCGTGCCCAGGGCGGAGATGGTGGTCCTTCGCGACGCGGCGCCAGTCGGCGTCACCACCTCGGGAACCTTCTCGCCGACGCTGGGCGCCGGGATCGCGCTCGCGCTCATCGACGCCGACGCCGATGTCGCCGACGGCGACGTCGTCAATGTGGATGTCCGCGGCCGCCTGCTGGACTGCGAGGTCGTCAGGCCGCCCTTCGTCGACGTGAAGACCCGCTAGCCGCAGCGATAGGATGGCGCCATGTCCCAGGCCACGCTGACCTTCGCCGTGCAGCGCAACGCCGATCCGGCCAGCGCTGCGCAGCGCCAGGCGATGCTGGCAGACCCCGGATTCGGCCGGTATTGCACCGACCACATGGTCTCCCTGCTCTATACCCACGACCGTGGTTGGTACGACGCGGCGGTACTGCCTTACGGTCCAATCCAACTCGACCCTTCGGCGATCGTGCTGCACTACGCCCAGGAGATCTTCGAGGGGCTCAAGGCGTATCGGTGGACTGACGGTTCCATCGTTTCGTTTCGGCCCGAGGCCAACGCGGCAAGGCTGCGGTCCTCGGCGCGGCGGCTGGCCATCCCGGAACTGCCCGACGAACTGTTCATCGAGTCGCTGCGTCAACTGATCGCAATCGACCACGAGTGGGTGCCCGCGGCCGGAGGCGAGCAGTCGCTGTATCTGCGGCCCTTCATCATCGCCACCGAGCCCGGACTGGGCGTGCGTCCGGCGGCCGAATACCGCTACATGGTGATCGCCTCGCCGGCCGGGGCCTACTTCAAAGGCGGAATCAAGCCGGTCAGCGTGTGGCTGTCCACCGAGTATGTCCGGGCCAGTCCCGGCGGCACCGGCGCGGCGAAGTTCGGCGGCAACTATGCCGCATCGCTGTTGGCCCAAGCCGAGGCCGCCGCCCACGGCTGTGATCAGGTGGTGTGGCTGGACGCCATCGAGCGCCGCTACATCGAGGAGATGGGCGGGATGAACCTGTTCTTCGTCTTCGGCAGCGGCGGTTCAGCGCGACTGGTGACCCCCGAGCTCAGTGGTTCGTTGCTGCCGGGCATCACCCGCGACTCGCTGCTGCACCTGGCCGCCGACGCCGGTTACTCGGTGGAAGAGCGCAAGATCGACGTCGCGGAGTGGCGCAAAGGTGTGGCCTCCGGTGAGATCACCGAGGTGTTCGCCTGCGGTACCGCTGCCGTCATCACTCCGGTGGCGCAGGTCAAATACGGCGACGGTGAGTTCACCGTCGGCAATGGCGAACCGGGCGAGGTCACCATGGCGCTGCGCGACACCCTCACCGGGATACAGCGCGGCACCTTCGCCGACAAGCACGGTTGGATGACGCGCCTGCGCTGACGCTTACAGCCAAGACGCCTAACCCGAAGCGA
>JBAXUD010000650.1:0-1711 GCA_037129875.1 Mycobacteriaceae bacterium | reverse complement strand
CGGACCCGGCGGGCAGGAGCGAAGCGACCTGGGGATCGGACCCGGCGGGCAGGAGCGAAGCGACCTGGGGACCCACCTACCTCAATCCCGCCGGCGGCTCCTGGGCGGCGACCGCGGGCTCCGGCGACGTGCTCTCCGGGATCATCGGCGCGCTGCTCGCCTCGGGACTGCCCGCCGCGCAGGCGGCGGCGGCCGCCGCATTCGTCCACGCCCGCGCCGCCAACGCCTCGGCCGCCGATCCCGGGCCGGCGCCGGTGCCGACTTCGGCCTCGCGCATCCTGGCCCACATCCGCTCCGCACTCGCCAATCTCTAACCACCGCAACGAGGAGAACGCATGCCGCACATGAAGTACCGGTCCCCGTCGATCGCCCCGGCCTACACCGGCCGGCTGTCCACCCATCCCGTTCCCTCGCTGCGGCTGCCCGACGACGCCATGGAGCCCGCCGCGGCCTACCGGTTCATCCACGACGAACTGATGCTCGACGGCAGCTCCCGGCTGAACCTGGCGACGTTCGTCACCACCTGGATGGACCCCGAAGCCGAGCGGCTGATGGCCGAGACCTTCGACAAGAACATGATCGACAAGGACGAGTATCCGGCCACCGCCGCCATCGAATCCCGTTGTGTGGCAATGGTCGCCGACCTCTTCCACGCCGAGAACCTACGCGACGACGACGCCTCCAGCGCGATCGGAGCATCCACGGTGGGATCGTCGGAGGCGGTCATGCTGGCCGGGTTGGCGCTGAAGTGGCGCTGGAAGGACCGGGTGTCGACCAAGGACAAGAACGCCTGGAAATCCCGCACCCCCAACCTGGTGATGGGTTCCAACGTGCAGGTGGTGTGGGAGAAGTTCTGCCGCTACTTCGAAGTCGAAGCGCGTTACCTGCCGATGGCCGAGGACCGCTACGTGATCACCCCCGAACAGGTGGCCGACGCGGTCGATGAGGACACCATCGGGGTGGTCGGGATTCTGGGCACCACCTATACCGGTGAACTCGAACCGATTGCCGAGATCTGTGCTGCACTGGATAAACTGCACGAGGACGAGGGTCTGGATATTCCGGTGCACGTCGATGCCGCCAGTGGAGGTTTCGTCGTCCCGTTCCTGCACCCGCACATCACGTGGGACTTCCAACTTCCCCGGGTGGCATCGATCAATGTCAGCGGGCACAAGTACGGGCTGACTTATCCCGGTATCGGATTCGTGGTGTGGCGCAACGCCGAGGCGCTTTCCGAGGACCTCATCTTCCGGGTCAACTACCTCGGCGGTGACATGCCGACCTTCACCCTCAACTTTTCCAAAGGCGGAAACCAGATCGTCGGGCAGTACTACAACTTTCTGCGACTGGGCCGGTCCGGCTACACCAACGTGATGAAGACGCTGTCGACCACCGCGAGGTGGTTCTCCGACCAGCTGCGGAACTCCCAGCACTTCGACGTCATCTCCGACGGCTCGAAGATCCCGGTGGTGGCGTTCAAGCTGTCCGGTGAATTCGGCTTCAACGAGTACGACGTCTCCGCGGCGCTGCGCATCTACGGCTGGCAGGTGCCGGCGTACACCATGCCCGAGGGAGCCGAGAACATCTCGGTACTGCGGGTGGTGGTGCGTGAGGGGTTCTCTTCCGACCTGGCGCGCTCGCTATGGGAAGACCTGCACGCGGTGATCGATCACCTGGCCGAGATCAAGCCCGGTGGCCACTTCACCGAGGA
>JBAXUD010000065.1:0-11706 GCA_037129875.1 Mycobacteriaceae bacterium | reverse complement strand
TGCAGCCCACCCCATTGCTCCGGTTGCAGCAACTTGAAGAAGCCGGCCTCTTCGAGGTCGGCGATGTTCGCATCGGGGAGGCGGCGCAGTTGCTCAGCCTCGGGTGCCCGTTCGCGCAGCCGCGGAAGCACGCCATCAATGGCGGAAAGAACGGTCTGCGCGTCACGCTGTTGAATGGACGTCACTGCATGCCTCCCAGGGGTGCTGAACTGAACCTCAGACTAGAACACGTTACGATTTGTGTCGAGTTGCCTGCACTTATGCCAGCTAGTTCACCGTATTGACATTTTTGTAACGTGTTCTAGTTATCCGGAAGGATTCGATCTCCCCGTGACGACATCCGACACTCCGGCGACCGCCGTGGTGCACCTGGACGGACAGACCCACACCGTGTCCTGGCCCCGCGCCGAGAAGCTCCTCGACGTACTGCTCGAACAGGGAATCGAGGCGCCCTACGCCTGCCGCGAGGGACACTGCGGCGCGTGCGCGACGACGGTCGTCAGCGGGGAGGTCGAGATGGAGACCAACGACGTGCTCGACCCCGACGATCTGGCCGACGGATTGATCCTGGCCTGCCAGTCCCACCCCGTCACCCAAGCGGTCGAAGTCACCTACGACTAGGGACGCGCATCACCCCGACCTGTCCACCGCGTTCGCGGAACGCCCCGCCGGGCAGTGCATCGCCCCTAGCATGAGGCGCACGTCGCCCGGGGCGCACCAGCCACCGGAGGCAGAGCTGGGAGGCGCGCAATGAGTCAAGTCGAACTGAAGAAGGCCCTCAGCCAGCGGCAGCTGACGATGATCGCCATGGGCGGCGTGATCGGGGCCGGCCTGTTCGTCGGCTCGGGCGTGGTGATCAGGACCACGGGCCCCGGCGCCTTCATCACCTATCTACTGTCGGGTCTGCTGATCGTGTTGGTCATGCGGATGCTCGCCGAGATGGCGGTGGCCAATCCGTCCACGGGATCGTTCGCCGACTACGCCCGCAACGCCCTGGGCAATTGGGCGGGCTTCTCGGTCGGATGGCTGTACTGGTACTTCTGGGTGATCGTCGTCGGCTTCGAGGCCATCGCCGGGGCCAAGATCATCCACTACTGGGTCGACGTCCCGCTGTGGTTGACCGCGCTGGTGCTGCTGGTAGCGATGACGGTGACGAACCTGCTGTCGGTGTCGTCGTTCGGCGAATTCGAGTACTGGTTCGCCGGAGTGAAAGTGGCGGCGATCATCGTTTTCATCGCCCTCGGCTCGCTGTTCGTCCTGGGCCTGTGGCCGCACAAGCGGATGGACTTCTCCAACCTGTGGTCGCACGGGGGCTTCTTTCCGATGGGCTTCGGCGCGATCACCGTCGCGGTGGTCACCGTCATCTTCTCGATGGTGGGCCCGGAGATCGCCACCATCGCCGCAGCGGAGTCCGCCGACCCCGAACGGGCCATCGCCAAAGCGGCGAACTCGGTGATCGTCCGGATCGCGATCTTCTTCGTCGGCTCGATATTCCTGATCGCCACCATCCTGCCGTGGAACGGCGACAGCGGTTCCTCGCCGTATGTGGCCGCGTTCACCGCGATGGGCATCCCGTATGCGGACCAGATCATGAACGCGGTGGTGCTGACCGCCGTATTGAGTTGCCTGAACTCCGGGATGTACACCGCATCGCGAATGTTGTTCGTGCTGGCTGCTCGTCGTGAAGCGCCGGCCAGGCTGGTCGAGGTGAACGGCCGCGGGGTCCCGGTCTACGCCATCCTACTGTCGGCTTTCATCGGGCTGCTGTGCGTCATCGCGGCCGCGTTCTCCCCGGACACCGTCTTCGCGTTCCTGCTGAACTCCAGCGGGGCCATCATCCTGTTCGTCTACCTGCTGATCGTCGTCTCGCAGATCGTGTTGCGCTACCGCACGCCCGACGATCAGCTGAGGCTGAAGATGTGGTTGTTCCCGGTGCTGTCGCTACTCACCGGCGCCGCAATCGTGGCGATCCTGGTCCAGATGTACTTCCAGGACGAACTGCGTTCCCAGTTGATCCTGAGTCTGCTCGCCTTCGCGGCGGTCCTGGTGTTCTTCTTCGCCAACAGCTGGTTCATCGCGCGTCGTTCATCGGCGCCGGGCCCCGCACCGGCAGCGGCGCCGCACCGGGTTCTGGTGCTGGCCAACGACAGCATCGGATCGCGGGAGTTGCACGACGCGCTGGGCCGGATCGGGGCCGACCGCGACACCGTCTTCCAGGTGGTGGTCCCGGTGAGCCCGGTCGAGACCGGCGTGGCCGCAACGCACGGACCGCTGGACGTCTGGACCGCCACGCAGGCAGCTGCTCAGCGGCGTCTGGAGCAGACCCTCGACGAACTTCGCGCCGAAAACCTTTCGGCAAAAGGCGTTTTGGGAAGTCAACGTCCGCTGCAGGCACTCGCCGAGGCGGTAGAGGAGTTCCGGCCGGATCAGATCGTGATCGCCACACCGCCCCCGGAGGAATCCGTCTGGAACCATTACGACGTCGTCGACCGGGCCCGCAGCGAGTACGGCGTGCCGGTCAGCCACGTGGTATCCCACACCGCCGACGGCTGACGGCACCTAGCGCGGCAGTCCCAGCAGCCGCTCGCCGGCCATGGTGAGCAGGATCTGCTCGGTGCCGCCGGCAATCGACAAGCACCGGGTGTTCAGGAAACTCAGCACCGCCTCGTTGCTGACCAGACCCGCCCCCGGCGAAAGCTCCATCCGCAGTTCCTCGAGCGCCTGCCGGTAGCGCACGCCGATCAGCTTGCGTGCGCTGGCTTCGGCGCTGGTGTCCTGGCCCCCCACCGCCAACTGGGCGATGCGATGGTCGAGCAGCGAACCAACCTGAGCGGCCAGCAGCAGATCACCGAGGCGATCGGCCAGCGCCGGGTCCTGTCGCTCGCCGGCCATGGTGCGCAGCATCTGTTCCATCGGGTTGCCCAGCGCGGTGCCATGGGCCATGGCGACCCGCTCACTGGCGAGGGTGCTGCGGGCCAGGCGCCACCCGTCGTCGACCGCACCTACCACCATGTCGTCGGGCACGAAGACGTCGTCGAAGAACACTTCGTTGAATAGTTCGTCGCCGGTGATCTCACGCAGCGGCCGGATCACGAGGCCGGGCGAGCGCATGTCGACCAGGAAGTAGGTGATGCCCCTATGTTTCGGAGCGCCCGGGTCCGTTCTCGCCAGGCACACGCCCCAGTCGGCTTTGTGCGCCGCCGAGGTCCACACCTTCTGGCCGCTCAACAGCCAACCGCCTTCGGCGCGTTCGGCTTTGGTGCGCAATGCGGCCAGGTCCGAACCCGCTTCGGGCTCGCTGAACAGCTGGCACCAGAGCAGCTCGCCGCGCAGGGTCGCCGGTACGAAGCGCTCGATCTGTTCTGCGGTACCGGCCTCAAGAATGGTCGGCACCGCCCACCAGCCGATGACCAGATCGGGGCGGTGCACGCCGGCGGTGGTCAACTCCTGATCGATCAGCAACTGCTCGGCCGGGGAGGCCTCGCGGCCGTATGGCTTGGGCCAGTGCGGTGCCAGCAGCCCGGAGTCGGCCAGCGCGACCTGACGCTTCTCGACCGGCAGGGCGGCCACCTGCGCCACGGCGGCACTGATCTCCGGGCGCAGGTGCGCCACCGAGTCGAGCGCGATGTGCAGATCGCGGCGGATTCCGCCGACGGTCAGGTCGGCGACCCTGCGCAACCAGCGCGACCGGCCGCCGAGGAACTGGCCGGTGGCGTAGGCGCGGCGCAGGTACAGATGCGCGTCGTGCTCCCAGGTGATTCCGATGCCGCCCAGCACCTGAATGCAGTCTTTGGCGTTGGCCGTGGCGGCCTCGATACCCGCCGCCGCGGCGACCGCCGCGGCGATCGACAACTGGTCGTCGTCCCCGCTCGCCGCGGCCGCGGCGGCATCCCCCGCGGCGACGGCGATCTGCTGGGCGCGCAGCAGCATCTCCGCGCAGATGTGTTTGACGGCCTGGAAGCTGCCGATCGGTTTGCCGAACTGCTCGCGGACCTTGGCGTACTCCACGGCGGTGTCCAACGCCCAGCCCGCGACGCCGGCCGCCTCGGCGGCCAGCACGGTCGCTGCCAGATTCTCGAACCTCCGTCGTGACACTGCCAAGCGGGTGGACGGCACGGCGTTGAGGGTGACTCTGGCCAGCGGGCGGGAGAAATCGGTCGCCGCCAGCGGTTCGACAGTGACACCCGGATCGGAGCTGTCCACCAGCGCCATGTGGTCACCGACCGGCAGTAGCAGCACGCCGGAATCAACCGCGCCCAGAACGTACTCCGCCGAACCGGACAGCAGTCCGGCATCGTCATGGAGGTCTGCATCCAGCCCGACGCCGGCTGTGCGTGCTCCAGCGGAAAGTGCCTGCAGGACAGCGGCATCCGAGATCACCAGGGTGGCCAAAGCGGTCGTGGCGACCGGCCCGGGCACCAGTGCGCGGGCCGCTTCCTCGACCATGACGCACAGATCCTCGACCGATCCACCGGCTCCGCCGGCCTGCTCGTCGACGGCAACCCCGAACAGTCCCAGGTCGACGGCGCCGTCGTAGACCTTCCGCCAGGCGTCGCGACGTCCGTCCTCGATATCGCGCACCGCAGCCGGGGCGCCCGCGCTCGCCGACCAACGGCGAACCAAATCACGCACAGCGAGCTGTTCGTCGGTGATGGGGGCAGCCACCTGCGCTCCTACGGTCGGCGGAGATGGGCTCACATCAGGTCCAAGCCCACTAGAACGTGTTCTAATAGTGCCAGCGATGAGCCGTCAAGTCGACCATGGTGCAACCGCTGAGAAGGAGTTCACAACAGTGTCCTCGCCAGGGCCGAAATCGGCCGCCTCCGCCGGGTCACAACCCCGTGAGGTCATGCCGGTGTCGGTCCTGGCCGAATCGGAGCTGGGCTCGGAGGCCCAACGGGAGCGGCGTAAGCGCATTCTCGATGCCACCCTGGCGATCGCCTCCAAGGGCGGCTACGAGGCCGTGCAGATGCGCGCGGTCGCCGACCGTGCCGACGTCGCCGTGGGGACGTTGTACCGCTACTTCCCGTCGAAGGTTCACCTACTGGTGTCTGCGCTGGGCAGGGAGTTCGAACGCATCGATGCCAAGACCGACCGTTCGACCGTGCCTGGTGGAACCCCTTATCAGCGGCTGAATTTCATGGTGAGCAAGCTCAACCGGGCGATGCAACGCAACCCGCTGCTCACCGAAGCGATGACGCGGGCGTACGTGTTCGCCGACGCCTCGGCCGCCGGCGAGGTGGACCACGTCGAGAAGATCATCGACAGCATGTTCGCCCGCGCGATGAGCGACGGTGAACCGACCGGGGACCAGTACCACATCGCCCGGGTGATCTCCGATGTGTGGCTGTCGAACCTGCTGGCGTGGCTCACCCGCCGGGCGTCGGCCAGTGATGTGAGCAAACGCCTCGACCTCGCCGTGCGGCTGCTGATCGGCGACGACGAGGCTTAGTCGCACCGCACATTCGGCGAGCCGGCCGGACGCCATCCATTACAGTTAATGGAAACGGTTTTCGTTATCGGTGGAGGGCCTTCGTGCGCTGGGCTGGGGTGGCGGCTGCCGTCGGGCTGGCGCTCGTCGGCGCGTTCGGGGTGAGCGGCTGCGCTACGACTCGGGACGGCGGCCAGAGCGGCCTTCCGACGGTGGTGGCATCCACCGACGTCTGGGGCAGCGTCGCTCAGTCCGTCGCCGGTGCCGACGCCCGGGTCTCGTCGATTGTCACCAGCGGATCGGCCGACCCTCATTCCTACGAGGCGAGTCCCTCGGATGCCGCGGCGATCGCCGATGCCTCGATCGTGGTCTACAACGGGGGTGGCTACGACCCGTGGGTCGACGCCGTGCTGGACAACCACCGCGACGTGCCGGCCGTGAACGCCTACTCGCTGCTGGACGCCGCGGCGATCGGCGAACCGGAGCCGGCCAACGAACACGTCTTCTACGACCTGGGCACTGCCAAGGCGGTCGCCGACGACCTCGCAGCCAAGCTCGCGGCGGCCGACCCCGGAAAAGCCGACGAATACCGTTCCCGCGCGCAGGAATTCGGCCGGCGGGCCGACACAGTCCGGGCGGCTGAGGAAGCACTGCGTCAAGCCCGTCCGGGTGCGGCCGTCATCGCCACCGAGCCGGCGGCGCACTACCTGCTGAAGGCGGCCGGACTCACCGACAAGACGCCCCCGGGATTCACCTCGGCCGTCGAGCGGGACGCCGATCCCGCGCCCGCCGACGTCGCAGCGGTACTGGACCTGATCAAAGATCGCGGCGTGGCTGCGGTCGTGTTCAACGACCAGACCGCGACCGCGGCGACCCGGCGGGTGCGCGACTCCGCCCGCGACGCGGGCGTTCCGGTGGTAACGGTCACCGAGACACTCCCGGCCGGCAGTGACTACCTCACCTGGCAGAACGACACCCTCGACAGGTTGGCACAGGCTCTGCGAGAGAGCCGGTAGTCCCATGGCAACCGATGTCGTGACGCTCGCCGGTGCCCGGCTGGCCTACGGTGACCGGGTTCTCTGGGACCACCTCGACCTCACCGTGTCGGCCGGCGAGTTCATCGCGATCCTCGGCCCCAACGGGACCGGAAAGACGTCGTTGCTGAAGGTTCTGCTCGGCCAGCTTCCGCTGAGCGACGGGACCGTGCTCGTCGAGGGCCAGCCGGTTCGGGCGGGCAGCGGGCGGATCGGATACGTGCCGCAGCACAGGGCCGTCGACCGCGGACTCGCGCTGCGCGGTCGCGACCTTGTCCGGCTCGGTGTCGACGGACACCACTGGGGGGTGGCACCGCTGCGGCAGCGCGATCGCACGTCCCGGCGGGCCGCGGTGGAACGGGCGCTGGTTGAGGTCCATGCGCTCCCACTGGCCACCGTGCCCGTCGGGGTGATGTCCGGTGGGGAATTGCAGCGGGTCAGGATCGCACAGGCCCTTGCCAGCGACCCGGCGCTGCTGCTGTGCGACGAGCCGTTGCTCAACCTCGATCCTGCCAACGCCCGCCTGGTGGCCGGCCTGATCGACCAGCGCCGCCGATCCGGCACCGCGGTGCTGTTCGTGACCCACGAAGTCAACCCGGTGCTGCCCTATGTGGACCGGGTGCTCTATCTGGTGAACGGTCGATTCCGCATCGGCACCGTGGCCGAAGTCATGACCTCGAAAACCCTCACGGAGTTGTACCGCGCCGACATTCAGGTGGTGAAGGTCGGCGACCGCTACGTCGTCGTCGGTGAACATCTCGACCATTCCGGACACACCCGCGGGCACACCCATGAATGACAAACTCGCCCACCTGCTGGGCAATCTCTTCGCCTTTCACATCACCGCCGACTTGCTCACCCGCGACTTCGTCCAGCAGGCACTGATCGCGGCGGCGCTGCTCGCACTGGTGGCGGGGTTGATCGGTCCGTTCATCGTGATGCGGCAGATGTCGTTCGCGGTGCACGGGTCCAGCGAGCTCTCCCTGACCGGTGCGTCCTTCGCTTTGCTGACCGGGCTCAACGTCGGACTTGGCGCATTGGTCGGAAGCGCTTTAGCGGCAATACTTTTCGGCTTTCTGGGTCAACGGGCACGGGAGCGCGACTCGGCGATCGGTGTGGTGCTGGCGTTCGGGCTCGGTCTAGCGGTGTTGTTCATCCACCTCTACCCCGGGCGGGCGGGCACCAGTTTCGCGCTGCTCACCGGGCAGATCGTCGGGGTGGGATATTCCGGTCTGGCCCTGCTGAGCGCGGTCACCGTGGCGGTGACGGCGGTGCTGGCCGTCAGTTACCGGCCGCTGCTGTTCGCCACCGCGGACCCCGAGGTCGCCGCGGCACGGGGGGTTCCGGTGCGGGCGCTGGGCATCGTGTTCGCCGCACTGGTCGGTATCGTCGCCGCGCAGGGGGTTCAGATCGTCGGCGCCCTGCTGGTGATGTCACTGCTGATCACCCCCGCGGCCGCGGCGGCACGCGTGTTCAGTTCACCGGCGGCGACCATCGGTGCGTCGGTGGTGTTCGCGGAGATCGCCGCGGTGGGCGGCTTGGTTCTGTCACTGGCGCCCGGTGTGCCGGTGTCGGTGTTCGTCACCACCATCTCGTTCGTCATCTACCTGGTGTGTTGGGGAATCAGCCGCCGCCGCCACGATCCCGCGACTGCCTGAGTCCGACGGTTCCGGACGCCTAGGCTGAAGTGGTGCCGTCCATCGATCTCAACGCCGACCTCGCCGAGGGCTTCGGGGTCTGGGAACTTGGCGACGACGAGGCCATGCTGGACATCGTCACCAGTGCCAACCTGGCCTGCGGTTTCCACGCCGGAAACCCGGTCGGGCTGGCGCAGACCTGCCGGGCCGCAGAGAAGCGCGGTGTGCGGATAGGCGCGCAAGTGGGCTATTTCGATCTGGCCGGTTTCGGGCGGCGGCGCATCGAGGTGGCCCCGGCCGAGCTGACCGCCGACGTGATCTACCAGATCGGTGCGCTGCAGGCACTCGCCCGCGCCGCCGGCTCCACATTGGGATATGTCAAACCCCATGGGGCGCTGTACAACACCATCGCCGGCGACCGTCAGCAGGCGCGCGCTGTTGCTGAAGCCGTGCACGCCGTCGAACCGGGCCTGCCGGTCCTGGGTCTGGCCGGGTCGGTGTTCTTCGAGGAAGCAGACCGCCTGGGTCTGCGGACGGTTGCCGAGGCGTTCGCCGACCGCGCCTACCAACCCGACGGCCGACTGGTCCCGCGGACCGAGACCGGTGCGGTCCTGCGCGACCCGGCCGAGATCGCGCAACGGGTGCTCGGCATGGTGGAGACCGGAACCGTCACCGCTGTCGACGGCAGCACCGTCGCCATCGAGGTGCAGTCCGTCTGCGTCCACGGTGACTCCCCGGGCGCGGTGGGGATCGCCGAAGCGGTGCGTGACCGGCTACTCGCCGGCGGCATCGAATTGGCGGCGTTCACCTGATGCGACTCAAACCCGGACGCCCCGATATCTCCCAGTACCGCAAGCATTTTGACGTCCCCGATACTGTGCCGCAGTCACCTCTGACGGTCATGTGGATGGGGGTGTCCACGCTGCTCGTCGACGACGGCACCTCCGCCCTGCTGACCGACGGATTCTTCTCCCGACCGGGACTCATCGACGTGGGAGTGCGCAAGCTCCGGTCCTCGTCGTCGCGCATCGACGCCGCGCTGGCCCGGGCGGATATCAAACAACTGGAAGCGGTGCTGCCGGTGCACACCCACTACGACCACGCGATGGACAGCGCAGTGGTCGCCGGGCGCACCGGGGCAACCGTCATCGGTGGCCGTTCCGCGGCCAATATAGCTCGGGGGCAAGGCCTTTCGGAGGACCGCATCCGGATCGCGACGCCGGGGGCCGAGATGGAAGTCGGGAACTTCGGGGTGACGCTCATCGAGTCACACCACTGTCCCCCCGACCGATTCCCGGGCACGATCACCAGCCCGCCGGTGCCGCCGGTGCGAGCCTCGGCTTACCGCTGCGGCGAAGCGTGGTCGACGCTGATACACCACCGCCCGAGCGACCGGCGCCTGCTCATCCAGGGCAGCGCCGGCTTCGCCGCAGGGGCACTGGCCGGCCGACAGGCCGAGGTCGTGTATCTGGGAGTGGGCCAGCTCGGAGTCCAACCGGAGCGCTATATCCGCCAGTACTGGAACGAGACCGTGCGGGCGGTTGGCGCGCGCCGGGTTGTACTGATCCACTGGGACGACTTCTTCCGCCCGCTGACCGAGCCGCTACGGGCACTTCCCTACGCCGGGGACGACCTCGACGTCACGATGCGGGTGTTGACCGCACTGGCCGAAAGGGACCGCGTCACAGTCCATTTGCCGACACTGTGGCAGCGCGCCGACCCTTGGGCCTGACCACCAAACGGGTCCCCCTCAGTACGACGACTTCGAACGCCGTGGTGTAGGCACCGTCAGACCTTGATCCGCATCTTGTCCCGGGCCGGTTTCAAGTATCGGTTCACGGTCGCGGCACTCATCGTCTTCAACTCAGCCACTGGCGACTCGGTCGCGAACGGCTTGTCAGATCACCGGCCTGGGCCAGCTGCGGCAGCCACACGCCGGGCACGACCATCAGGTACTTGCCGCACGGCAAACTAGGTGAGGCACCTCGCAACGTTGCTTTTTAGCGGCTTTTCAGCGCATGCTCAGCTTTAGGTGTCTCGGCAGCCAGCAGGGGTGCGGTTAGGGAGGGTACGACGATGAGTGGATATGCCAGCTACATCGGTCGGGTCGGGGCGTTAGCCATCGCATTGGGCATCGGCGCAGGGGTGGCTGCGACGCCATGGGCGGCGTCTGCCAAGCCGTCCGATTCGGGTTCTGCATCAGGACAAAGCCAGATCCCGACAGACAATGTGCCGAATGTGAAGAACCCCCCCTGGAAGCGCGGCATTGTGGCCTACCTGGGGCCGGAGTGGGGCGACGCATTAGGCCACGATTGGACAGGCGGCTCCGGCGGCTCCGGGGTTTCCGGAGCCGGCGGCGGCGAGGGAGGCGCCATCGGCGGGATAGCGGGAGG
The DNA here is from genome assembly GCA_037129875.1 of Mycobacteriaceae bacterium. GTDB lineage: Bacteria > Actinomycetota > Actinomycetes > Mycobacteriales > Mycobacteriaceae > Mycobacterium. The sequence goes on along the minus strand of JBAXUD010000065.1, from coordinate 1,211 downwards.
CGGCTCATCAGTAGATCAGCTCATTGCAGCGACGCAGAATATGAAGGAAATACAAATGAGTTTCAACCTTCAACATCTGCAGCTCCAGAACTCGATGCCCCGTCGGAAAATCGGCAATACGCCGCTGCCTTAAACACGACCGATTCGGTCATATGCTCGAGGATGTCCCGATTTCGTGGTGCGTCTCTATTTGTGGCGCTTCCTGCTTTTGCGTGGGTTCGGTTTGGGCTTGACGGGCGACCAACGGCAGGATCTGCGACGTGCGCGATACCGAGCCCAGGACAACCTCTCGCATAGGCTCGACACCCCAGACAAGGCCATCCACGGAACCGAGACTCCAGACAGTGTCGCGGTCGGCCCGTTCGTTCAACACACACCGGTGACTTCGACCATCCCATGAGACCACGCAAAGGTGTCGCCGGCGTGGCTGGCGCATCGGCCTTTGCCTATGCCGACACTGTGAAATCTCACGGAATGAAATACGCTGCGCCGCAGTGCTTTTTCGGTCGACCTGATCGCTTGCATCGAGGAAAACCGGGAATACCTTGAAGCACACGACGACGACCCTCGGCCCTTCGCCCGCGGGCGCATCGCACTGGAAAAAGTCAGCTGAATCCAGGACACACCACTAGCCTGCTTTGTGGAATTGCGGTGGAAGCGCCATTCCGCGATCAGCCATCACGCGACGCAGGAGGGTCGGGTAGTCGGTGATAATGCCGTCCGTGCCCGCCTGGATCTGCGCGTTCATGGTGGCCTCGTCGTTGATCGTCCAAGGAATGACCTTGAGGCCCAATGCATGTGCGCGCTGCACGAATGGTGCGTCAGCGACGAGCGTGAACCCCGGATCGGCTGGCGTCTGGCCATAGGGCACCGAGTAGCCCGGCGAGAGGACGTTCGCACCCACCGCGAGCGCCCCGCTGATCGGATCAGTGGCGGCGGCATCGATCCCGTTCAGCCACGGCGAACCGGGTAACCATGTCGTCTCGTCCCATAGGGCAACCAGTGGTATAGCTGGCTCCGCCCGACGAACCATCGGCAGCGTGCGCCAGTCGAAGCTCTGGATCTCGACATGGTCGACCTTTCCCGCCGCGCGCACCGCTGCGAGTATCACATCGACGAATTGATCTGGTGATGCCGACGATTCGGGATCCTCGGCCTCGACTTTGGTCTCGATGTTGTACCGCACGTTGGCGTCATAGGAGTCCGTGAGC
>JBAXUD010000649.1:0-1724 GCA_037129875.1 Mycobacteriaceae bacterium | reverse complement strand
CGTCGAGAAGCTGGTTGCGCAGCCGGATGTTGGCGAACGTGCCGCGGATCATCACCTCGTGGTTGCCGCGTCGCGAGCCGAATGAGTTGAAGTCCTTGCGGGCCACTCCGTGGGCCTCCAGATACTGTGCCGCCGGTGTTCCGGGCTTGATGCTGCTCGCCGGGCTGATGTGGTCGGTGGTCACCGAATCACCCAGCAGCGCCAGCACCCGCGCGCCGGTGATGTCTGAAACCGGCTGCGGCTCAGAGGGCATGCCGTCGAAGTACGGAGGCTTGCGCACATACGTCGATTTGGGATCCCAGTCGAAGGTGTTGCCGCTCGGGGTGGGAAGGTTCCGCCACCGGTCGTCGCCCTTGAAGACGTCGGCGTAGTTCTGGACGAACATCTCCCGGTCGATGGACGCGGCGATGGTGTCGGAGATGTCCTTCTGCGATGGCCAGATGTCGCGGAGGAAGACTTCCTTGTCATCCTCGCCGGTGCCGAGCGGCTCGGTCTCGAAATCGAAGTCCATCGTTCCCGCCAAGGCGTAGGCGATCACCAGGGGCGGCGACGCCAGGTAGTTCATCTTGACGTCGGGGTTGATGCGGCCCTCGAAGTTCCGGTTGCCGGACAGCACCGCGGTGACCGACAGGTCGGCGTCGTTGATTGCCTTCGAGACATCTTCGGGCAGTGGGCCACTGTTGCCGATGCAGGTGGTGCACCCGTAGCCCACCAGGAAGAACCCGAGCTTCTCCAGATAGGGCCACAGGCCGGCGCGGTTGTAGTAGTCGTTGACGACCTGGGAGCCGGGCGCCATCGTGGTCTTCACCCACGGCTTGGAGCTCAGGCCCTTCTCGACGGCATTGCGGGCCAACAGCGCCGCCCCGAGCATTACCGAGGGGTTGGAGGTGTTGGTGCACGACGTGATCGCCGCGATCACCACTGCGCCATGGTCCAGCACGAAGTCGCCCAGCTCGGCCGACTTCACCGCCACCGGTTTGGAGGGCCTGCCCTCGGCGCCGTTGGCCGCGGAGTGGACATCGACGGCTCCGTTGTCAGCGAACGTGAGTGCCGCGGAGTCGCTGGCCGGGAAGCTCTCTTCCATCGCTTCGTCGAGCTTGGTCTCCGGGGCCGGCAAGTTCTCTTCGACGTAGTTGTGAATGTCCTTGCGGAAGGCGGTCTTCGCGTCTGTCAGCGAGATGCGGTCCTGCGGCCGCTTCGGGCCGGCGATGGACGGCACCACGGTGGCCAGGTCGAGTTCGAGGTACTCGGAGAACTTGGGTTCGTGCGCGGGGTCATGCCACATGCCCTGGGTCCGGGCGTACGCCTCGACCAGTGCCAGCTGTTGGTCGGTGCGCCCGGTCATCCGCAGGTAGTCGATGGTCACGTCGTCGATCGGGAAAATCGCTGCGGTGGAACCGAATTCGGGGCTCATATTGCCCAGCGTGGCGCGGTTGGCCAACGACACCTCGGCGACACCGCCGCCGTAGAACTCAACGAACTTGCCCACCACGCCGTGCTTTCGCAGCATCTCGGTGACCGTGAGGACGATGTCGGTGGCGGTGACGCCGGGCTGAATCTCGCCGGTCAGCTTGAAGCCGACGACGCGGGGGATGAGCATCGAGACCGGCTGGCCGAGCATGGCGGCTTCGGCTTCGATGCCGCCGACGCCCCAGCCCAGGACTCCGAGTCCGTTGACCATGGTGGTGTGGCTGTCGGTGCCCACGCAGGTGTCGGGGTAGGCG
>JBAXUD010000648.1:0-1725 GCA_037129875.1 Mycobacteriaceae bacterium | reverse complement strand
TCAACCGTTACTAATTCACACCCCGGGTCGCAGTGGCTGGCCGACAGCGCAGCCGGTCCGACCACCCAACAGGCTCCGGCACCAGCCGTCGGCGATCCGCCGCCCCCTTCACTCGGAAAGCAGGCAGCCGATGGGCAACCACCACGGTGACCAGCCAGCGAGCCGGCGCCCATTGCTGTTGACCGCCGCCTTGATCGCGGTCGGCGCGGCCCTGGTCGCCCTGATGGTGGTCATCATCGGTATCGAGTGCCATATCGGTCACCGGTAGCCCGTCCTCCAGTGTCGGCGCCGGCGACGGCTTGGTCACCCCTGCCGCAGGTGGAGACCCGCGAGTCCGACACCTGCCACAGCGAACACGCCCAGGTGTGGGAGAACCCGGCCGCCACCGCCTCGTCGACCGTCGCAAGGACCAGGTCTTTGACCGCGGCGGGGACCCGCGCGGGCACCGGCCCGCTCAGGCCCACCCGGATTTTCCCCGCACGATCGCGAGCTCGATGGCCTGGAATTTCTGTTGTGCCGCAGAGGATTCCGCCTCTCAGAGAAAGGCAAGTAGCGCAATTTCCATGGGTGCATTGTGCTGTCCCGACGCCGGACGGCTGACGCTATTCAAGAACGTTGTCCGGCATCACGCCGAGCCGGCGCGCCAGCTCCACGAAACCGTCCGGCGCCCAACGGTGCTCGCACGCCAGCCACGACGCCCCGGCGGTGGTGACCTGAAGCGCCGACGCCCGTACCCGCTCGCCATCCACCCCGCCGGGATAGAACGCCGCTTTCCTACCCGAACCGTCGCGGATGGCCTGAACAGAGTCCAATGTTGTAGGCGCCGAAAATGACCCGGACAAAGACCAGACCGACGAATTCGATGCCTCCGGAGTTCCGGTCCGGGGATCGCTGCGGGATCTGCTTTATACGGGGTACCTTGCATACAAGAATTGACCCGGTCGACGTCGCGCGGCTATCGCAAAGCGGACCTATAGGTCTGAACCAGGTGTATTGACCAGAGAGGCTAGGACATGGACCTCGCAGGGTCGCAACGAAACCTCCCGCGGCGGCGGGTACTGGGCTGTTTCGCTGCGGCCGGGGCGGTGACCGCCACCGCGTCCGGTCTTGCCGCCGCATTCGGCGGACAGGATCGGCAGGCTGGCCGAGGACTCGACCGGGTTCGCCTGATGGTGTCCGGAACCGGAGCCCCCACCCTGGTCGCCATCGACTTGCAAAACGTCTTCGCCAGCCCCTCAAGTGGATTTTTCACGCCGAAGTTTGCGGATGCGGCGGCGGTGATCGAACACATGATCCCGGTGTTCGGCGACCGGGTGATCTTCACCCGCTTCGTCGCCCCCGCACATCCGGTAGGGGCATGGGTGTCCTTCTACGAGGAATGGCCCTTCGCTCTGGTTGCCGAATCCGACCCGATCTATGACCTGGTCGCGCCGTTCGGCGAATCCGCTCGTGCAACCGTCACCGAGACGACGTTTCGCAAGTGGGGCGCGGGGCTAGAACGCGCCCTCGGCGACAGCTCGGAGATGGTCCTTGCGGGGATCGCGACAGACTTCTGCGTGCTGTCGACTGCGCTCGCGGCGGCTGACGCGGGGGTGCGGGTGAGCGTAGTGGCCGACGCGTGCGCGGGGTCGACGGATGCCAACCATCAGCTCGCACTCGACGTGATGGCGCTGTACGGCCCGCTCATCACGATTACCGACTCCGCCAGCGTGCTGGCGCGTCTCT
>JBAXUD010000647.1:0-1727 GCA_037129875.1 Mycobacteriaceae bacterium | reverse complement strand
CCGTTAAACAAGGACGGCAGGCCCGGCGGTGTCGGCGGCACCGGAGGCAACGGCGGCCACGGCGGCGCCGGGGGCAACGGCGGATCAGTTACGGGCAACGGCGGCAACGGCGGTGCCGGCGGCATGTTCGGCGCCGGCGGGGAAGGCGGCCACGGCGGGAGGGCCGGCCGCGACAACAAGGGAGAAGGGACCTTCAGCACGAAAGGCGGGCAGGGCGGCCAGGGCGGCGCCGCCGGCACGGGGGGCATCGGCGGAAACGGCGGCTCCGCCCCCGGTACCGGCAACGGTGGTGGCGGCGGGGCCGGCGGCAGCGGCAGGAAGATTCTCGGCATCGACGTAATCCGCGGCGGCGCCGGCGGGAAAGGCGGCAGCAGCAAAAGCGGAACCGGCGGAACCGGCGGAACCGGCGGAACCGGCGGTAACGGCGGTGCCGGCGGTACCGGCGGTGCGCCGAACGGTCCCAAGGGTGAAGGTGGGACCTACAGCCCGGGCGGTGCCGGCGGCGCGGGCGGGAACGGTACAGACGGCGGAACCCGTGGCGCCACGGGGACAACGGGGGCGACGGGCAACAGCGGGTAACGGCCAACGGTGGCAGCGCCCGTTCGGAGCCGCAAGCACACAACGCCACCGTGGCTGTAGGCGGTGTCTACTGCAGGGGTCGGTAAAATCCGGGGATTTCCATGAAGTGGCGGAAGGGACAATGCGCCACTGCACGACCAGAGGTTCCCGCCCCCGCGCGGACAGTTCGCTCAGTACTACCGGAATCGGCTGCAACGGTGGAGGCGGCGGCGACGCCTTCGCGACGTCGATGCACCCCAGGTGGGCGAGGTGGTGGGCGATGCTGCACCCGGTCACTCCGCCGCCCACGATCACGACGGGCGCCCGCTCGGTCAGGTCCTTACCGAGATTGCCTGGCATGGGCTCAGATTCGCGACAGACCGCCGCCCGATTCGACGCGAACTGACACACTCCAGCTATGGGCGATTCTGAGCTTTATGACGTCGTCGTGATCGGTGCCGGCTTCGCCGGTTTGGTGGCCGCCCGGGATCTGGTCGAGGCGGGCCACCGGGTCCTCGTCCTGGAAGCCCGGGATCGGCCCGGGGGACGCACCTACTCCTCCACGTTCCCCGGCACCGACGTGGTGATCGAACTGGGCGCCGAGTGGTTCGACCCGGCGCGCCAACACTTCATGGCGGCCGAGGTCGAGCGTTACGGCGCGAAATTCGTCGAAGTGGACAAGGGCGGCGCGAGTCGCTGGTTCCTCGACGGCCGCCACGCCGACGGCGACGAGCCGGACGGGCTTATCGACATGAATGAGTTGGAAGAAGTCCTCGACCGGGTGTGGGCCGATATCGCTCCGGCGGTCCAGACCGACACCGCCGAACTGGACATACCGTTCGCCGAATACTTGGCCAAACTGGACGCCCCACCGGCCATCGCCGATCTGCTTTCGGCCCAGTCATACACCCTCACCGGAGCCCCGCCCGAGGAGTTCTCGGCCCTGGTCTACCTGCGGGGGATCGCGGGCTTCGACCACAACCCCGGCTACTCCTCCCTCGCCTCCCTGGCCCGAATCGACATCGGCAGCGGCGGACTGGCCCAGCGCGTTGCCGCGGAGATCGCCGACCACATCCGCCTGGGCGAACCGGTCACCTCGGTGACCCAATCGCCCGACCGGGTGGAGGTGGCCAGCGGCACAGGGGGCCGCTACTCGGCTCGGCGGGTGG
>JBAXUD010000646.1:0-1730 GCA_037129875.1 Mycobacteriaceae bacterium | reverse complement strand
TGGGCGCTGTCTTGGCTTGCGCGACATGCGGGACTGAACCACGCCAGGACGCCCGGTTCTGCGATGGCTGCGGGTCGGCGATCACGCCCTCACCCCGGGTGGCCGAGTACAAACAGGTGACCGTGTTGTTCGCCGACGTCGTGCACTCGATGGACATCGCGAAGGCGGTCGGGGCGGAGCGATTGCGCGAGATCATGGCCGGGCTTCTCGACCGGGCAACAGCGGTCGTGGGCCGCTACGGCGGGACCCTGGATAAGTTCACCGGCGACGGGATCATGGCCGTGTTCGGGGCGCCGGTGGCCCTGGAAGACCACGCGCTGCGGGCGTGCCAGGCCGCCCTGGACATCCACACCGCCATCAGTGATCTGGCCGCTGAGGTCAGGCAGCAGGATGGTGTGCAGCTTCAGCTGCGGGTCGGGCTGAACTCCGGGCAGGTGATCGCCGGGGAGATCGGATCGGGCTCGGCGGGGTACACCGCGATCGGGGAGCAGGTGGGTCTGGCCCAGCGGATGGAATCCGTCGCCCCGCCCGGTGGGGTGATGCTCAGTGCCTCCACCGCCCGGTTGGTCGAGGGTGTAGCGAACTTGGGTGACCCGGAGTGGGTGCGTATCAAGGGCACTGATGAACCCGTGGCCGCCCAGCGACTGGTGGGGACGTCCGACCCTGATGGTCCTGTCGGAGGTGCTGATTCGGCTTTGGTGGGCCGAGACTGGGAGATGGGGGCCGTCGAGGGTCTGTTGAAGCGTGCCATCACCGGTCAGGGTGCGGTGGTCACCGTGGTGGGTTCTCCGGGGATCGGCAAAAGCCGTCTGGTGCGCGAGGTCACCGCGATGGCCGTAGTACGGGATGTCGAGGTGTTCTCGGCCTACTGCGAGTCCCACACCACCCAGGTGCCCTTCCATGCTGTGGCTCGCCTGCTGCGGGCAGCCACCGGTGTCCGGGGTTTGGACGGTCCGGCCGCCGCCCGTGCACACGTTCGGGCACAATCCCCCGACGCCGATCCCGACGACCTGCTGATCTTCGAGGACCTGCTGGGCATCGCCGATCCCGGGGTGGAGTTGCCCAAGATCGATCCGGATGCCCGTCGACGACGGTTGACCGCCCTCGTCAACACCGCCTCGCTGGCGCGAGAGTCCCCAGCGGTCTACGTCATCGAAGATGCCCACTGGATTGATGAGGTCAGCGAATCGATGCTGGCGGACTTCCTGAGGGTGATTCCGCAAACTCCCTCGCTGGTGCTCGTCACCTACCGCCCTGAATACGTGGGCGCGCTGACGCGGGTGCCGGGCGCCCAGACGATCGCCTTGGCCCCGCTGAGCGATCCGGAGACCGCGGCACTGGTCGCAGAACGCCTGGGGTCGGACAACTCGCTGGGCGGGTTGGCGACCTTGATCGTCGAGCGGGCTGCCGGGAATCCTTTTTTCGCCCAGGAGATGGTTCGTGACCTGGCCGAGCGCGGCGTGCTGCAGGGACCGCCGGGCGGCTACTCGTCGACCGCCGACGAGGCTGAGGTCAGCCTGCCCGCCACGGTGCAGGCCACCATCGCCGCCCGCATCGACCGGCTGGACCCGGCGGCCAAACACACCCTGAGCGCGGCGGCAGTGATCGGCTCCAAGTTCAGCCGGGACCTCTTGGAAACACTGGGCGTCGAACCCGCCCTGGACGACTTGGTGAGGGGCCAGTTCCTCGACCAGATCACCTTCACAAGACTCCCCGACTACGTGTTCCAC
>JBAXUD010000645.1:0-1736 GCA_037129875.1 Mycobacteriaceae bacterium | reverse complement strand
GACCGAACTGCGCCGGCCGGCCGTTCACGCCGACGACCTGGTTCCGGCATGACCGGATAGCACGGCACCGAACGCGCCGACCGCAGCACGGATAATCGCCGCACGCCGGGCGGCCGTTTCCAGCGCATCGTCGTCGGCAGGCAGCACCGGGATACCGTGGGCCTCGGCCGTCGCCTCCACGAAGTCGCGCACCGCGGGGTCGGCCAGCACCAGTGCGGCCGGAATGCCCGGGGACATCTCAGCAGTGCGGAAGATGCCCTTGGAATTCACCTCGGCGGGGATGTAGACAGTGAACACGCCGCGGTCCAGCTGCAGGTCGGCGGCGACCGCCACCGCCGTCAGCGCCGCATGGCCGAGCCCGGTGAGTACCAGGCCGCGGCCGGGGAACCACCACACCGGCAGCCGGTCGACCTGCTTGGTGAGCGCGTCGGTGAACAGGTAGCCGACCAGCCGGCGGGTCCGGATCTCGGTCACCTTCGACCAGGCCACCTCGTCGCCGTCGTACTCGATACCGCCGGGGCTGACGACGACCGACCCGAACTGGTTGAGCTGCCGGGCGATTCCGCGCACCAGGCCGGGCAGCTTGGGCAGGCTGGCGGCGACTTCGCCGACGCCCACACCCCAGCGTTGGGTGGCCGGACCGGGTTCGGGCAGCACCGGTTTGAGCACAGTCCGGCCGATCCCCACGGCGAGGGCCGCCACGCCGTCGACCACTGAGACCATGGCACGCAGCCTACGGGATCACCGGTTTGCTGCCCGTCAGCTCCTCGGCAAGCAGCGTCAGCAACGGCGAGCAACCGGCGTCGACTTTGACCGTGGCGAGATCGTCGCCCCGGGTGGGTCCGCGGTTGACGATTGCGACCGGGATGTGCCGGGCCGCTGCATGCCGAACGAACCGGTAGCCGGAGAAGACCGTCAGCGACGAGCCGGCCACCAACAGCGCGTCAGAGTTCTCAACGAGTGAATAGGCTTGGTCCACAATCTCTTTGGCCACCGACTCGCCGAAGTACACGATGTCGGGTTTGAGCATCCCGCCGCACATCGGGCAGTCGATGAATTCAAACGAGTCGGTGTCGGTGACGACCGCGTCCGCGTCGGGCGCCACCGCCAGCCCGCCGATCCGTTCCGCGCGTTCGGCGAATCCCGGATTGGCTGCCTCCAGGCGATCGGCCAGCGCCGCCCGGCTCATGGTGTGCCCGCAGTCCAGGCACACCACCTGCGCGTAGGTGCCGTGCAGGTTGATCACGGTGCGGCTGCCTGCCTTGGTGTGCAGGAGGTCGACGTTCTGGGTGATCACCCCGTTCACCACGCCTGCGCGCTCCAGCCGGGCAAGCGCACGGTGGCCGGCGTTGGGCTGGGTCGCGGCCATGTGTCGCCAGCCGAGGTGGTTGCGCGCCCAGTACCGCTGCCGGTATTCGCGGCTGGAGGTGAACTGGCGGATCGTCATCGGGTTGGCCGGCGGGGAGTCCGGGCCGCGGTAGTCCGGAATGCCGGAGTCGGTGGAGAGCCCGGCGCCGGTCAGCACCGCCACCCGACGGCCCGCGAGCAGCGCGACGAGTTGGGGGGCGTCCACATCACGAGGGTAGTGAAACCCGGCAAAACGTCGAACTCGAAGGCCCGCCTGCGACAATGGGGCGTGGACTTTTTCTCCGCCTACCGGCACGGGTTTGCGCGGGTGGCCGCCTGCACGCACCGCACGGTGCTGGCGGACCCCGCGGCCAACGCCGCGTCGGTGC
>JBAXUD010000644.1:0-1746 GCA_037129875.1 Mycobacteriaceae bacterium | reverse complement strand
GGATCGGGGCTGCCGTCGCGATGTTGCTCGCCCAATCGGGGGCCGGGGTGGTGGTCAACGGGCGCGACGGCGAGGCGGTGGACGCCACGGTCGACGCCATCACCGCGACCGGCGGCAGCGCAGCAGGGCTGTCCGGATCGGCCTCCGACGATGCGATCGCCGAAGCGCTGATGGCACTGTGCGAGAACGAATTCGGTGCCGTCAACGCGCTGGTGAACTGTGCCGGCACGGCCGAGCCGCCGGGGTCCTCCATCCTGACCGTCAGCCGCCGGGAGTTCGACGACCTACTCGATGTCCATCTCGGCACGGTGTTCGCCACCTGCCGTGCGGCAGCGCCGCGGATGGCGGCTGCCGGTGGCGGTTCGATCGTCAACACCAGTTCCTTTGCATTTCTTGGCGATTACGGCGGCACCGGCTATCCCGCCGGGAAGGCAGCGGTGAACGGGCTGACCATGGCCCTGGCCGCCGAACTGGCCGAGCACGGCGTGCGCGCCAATGTCGTCTGCCCGGGCGCAAAGACCCGGCTCTCGTCAGGGCCGGACTTCGAAGCGCACATCGACTCCCTGCGCCGCCGCGGCCTGCTCGACGAAATCAGCGCCGCCGCCGCTCTGGACGCCGCTCCCCCGGAGTATGCCGCCCCCCTCTACGCATACCTGGCCAGTACCCTGTCGAGGTCGGTGACCGGCCAGATCTTCGTTGCCGCAGGCGGTTTCGTGGGTCGCATCGGTCGGCCATCGCCCGCCGTGCTGGGTTACCGGGACCACCACGAGTCTCCGCCGTGGTCGCTGCCCGAGATGGACGCGATGCTCGCTGGCCCGACCGCTGAGCCCAAGCCCTAAGCTTGGCGGCATGCCGTCCGTGTTCACCATGATCATCAACGGCGACCTGCCCGGTCGCTTCGTCTACGAAGACGACCTGGGGGATGACGGGGTCGTCGGGTTTCTGACCATCGAACCGATGACGCAGGGTCACACCTTGGTGGTGCCGCGCGCCGAGGTCGACAACTGGCAGGACCTGGACCCGGCGTTGTTCCACAGGGTCATGGACGTGGCGCAGCGCATCGGCAAGGCAGTCTGCGTGGCGTTCGGCGCCGACCGGGCCGGAATGATCATCGCCGGACTCGAGGTGCCGCATTTGCACGTGCACGTCTTCCCTGCGCGAGACCTGAGCGACTTCGGCTTCGCCAATGTCGACCGCAATCCGTCGCCTGAGTCGCTAGACGAGGCGCAGGCGAAGATCGTCGCAGCGCTCGCCGCGCTGCCGTGATCAAAGACGCACTGGCACAACTGAACTGACTGCGTGCTCGGCGGCGGCATCCGCCGCGCGCGGCAGGACCACCCGGAAACAGCAGCCCCGGCCCGGGGCAGTCGTGACCGTCACCCGCCCTCCGTGCGCGCGCACCAGCGAATCGACGATAGACAGCCCGAGCCCGGCGCCTCCGCTGGCCCGAGTGCGGGACGCGTCGGCGCGGTAGAAGCGCTCGAACACCCGTTGGGCATCCTGCTGCTGCATGCCGGGGCCTTGGTCGGCCACCTCGAGAATTGCGTCACCGCCGGCGGTCCCCACCCGGACTGTGACCGCTGTGTCGGCGGGCGTGTGCTGCAGGGCGTTGGCCACCAGATTGCCCAGCACCTGCCGCAGGCGTCCCTCGTCGCCGATCACCTCCGGGGTGCCCGGGCCGTCGATGAACTCCAGGACGATGGGGCGCGACGGGGCGATCGACTGGACGTCGTGCACCGCGTCACT
>JBAXUD010000643.1:0-1750 GCA_037129875.1 Mycobacteriaceae bacterium | reverse complement strand
GCCCGGCCAGGATCCGCAGCAGCGCGATGAACCGGCCGAAGAACACCGCCCACACACCCCAGCGGGTGAACAGCTGCTTGGCCAGGGCAACGTGGCCGGTACCGAAATGCTTGGGGAAGCGCCGGCCCAGCTTTTCGAACAGCGACATACCGAACCTGCGGCCGATGGTGTAGCCGATCGAATCCCCGACGATCGCGCCGATGATCGCCGAGATGCCCACCCACACCGGACTGATGTCGAGGTTCTCCCGTGTCGACAGCACCGCCGCGCTGACCAGGGCGATCTCGCCGGGCAGCGGGATACCGAGGCTCTCCAGCCCGATGATGACACCGACGGTGAGGTACACCGCCACCGGGGGAATGGACTCGAGGACCGTTTCGACGCTCATGGACGCACGTTCTAGGTGAGCTCGACCCGCTTGCGCCGGTAGAGCGTACCGACCGCCAGCAGGATCAGGCTGATCATCAGGATGGCGGTTGCCAGCACGTTGATCTGCGGGGGCACAGCCGCTTTGGTGGCGGCGTTGACATACAGCGGGTAGGTGACGGTCGAACCGCTGACGAAGTAGGTGATGATGAAGTCGTCGAGCGACAGCGCGAATGACAGCATCGCCGCGGCGACGATGCCCGGCACGATCAGCGGCAGCGTCACCTTGAAGAAGGTCCGGGTGGGGTTGGCGCCCAGATCCAGGGAGGCGTCCTCCAGGGTCCAGTCGAAACCGCGGATCCGGGCCCGCACCGTCATCGCGATGAAGCTGATCTCAAAGGCCACATGGGCGATGATGACGGTCAGAAAGCCGGTGGCCCAGCCCATGCTGAGGAACAACGTCAGCAACGAGGCGCCCATCACGACTTCCGGGGATGTGAGCGGCAGGATCATGAAGGTATCCACGGCCTTGCTGCCCCGGAATCGTTGGCGCACAAGGGCGATCGCGACCAGAGTGCCCAGCACCAGGGCGATCGCCGTCGAGATCGCAGCCACTTCGAGGCTGAGCCGCAGCGCCTTGGCCAGAGCCGGGTACTTGAACGGGTGCAGCCAGTTCTCCAGCGTGAAGCCCTGCCAGGTGTAGTTGAACTTCCCGCGCGGCTTGTTGAACGAGAAGACGATGATCACCAGGATCGGCAGAAACAGGAACAGCAGAGTGAAGCCTGCCGCCAGTCTCAGGGCGACGTCGCCGAGTTTGAAGGTGCCGCGGAAATTCCGCCCCGGTTCGGTGAGTGTTGTTACCGCTTGAACCGTCACGCTCTACACCAAGTCCTCGGTGCCCAATGCCCGGGTGTAGAGCAGCACACCCACCAGGATCAGCACCATGAGCACGAAACTCAGGGCCGCGGCCACCGGGTAGTCCTTGACCACCAGGAACTGTTTCTGGATGACGTTGCCGATCATCGTGGTCCGTGTGCTGCCGAGGTAGTCGGCGTTGATGAAGTCGCCCACCGCCGGAATGAACACCAGCAAACTGCCCGCCAGCACGCCCGGCATCGCCAGCGGCAGAATGACTTTCCCGAACATCCGGCGGTTGGAGCCGTAGAGGTCTCGGGACGCCTCGAGCAGTCGGGGATCGATCTTCTCCAGCGCGACGTACAACGGCAGGATCATGAAGATGATCCAGTTGTAGGTCAGCCCTCCGACAACTGCCCAGCCTGTCGATAACAACCTGCCTTCGCTGGGAAGCAGCCCGATCGAACCCAGCGCGCTGACCACCACGCCGTTGTCGGCCAGGATCGTCTTCCAGGCGATGGTGCGGATC
>JBAXUD010000642.1:0-1752 GCA_037129875.1 Mycobacteriaceae bacterium | reverse complement strand
GACCGCATCGTCAGCGAGGTGGCGATCATCCTGCGCACCGAGAAGTCGGTGCTGTTCATCATCCCGTGGGGCACCCATTGGATCATCGGGACCACCGACACGGATTGGAACCTCGATCTGGCACACCCCGCGGCGACCAAGGCCGACATCGACTACATCCTTGACCACGTCAACACCGTGCTGGTCACGCCGTTGACCCACGACGACATCGACGGGGTGTACGCCGGACTGCGGCCGTTGCTGGCCGGTGAGAGCGAGGAGACCTCCAAGCTGTCCCGTGAGCATGCAGTGGCCTCGCCGACCCCCGGGTTGGTGGCCATCGCGGGCGGTAAGTACACCACCTACCGGGTGATGGGAGCCGACGCCGTCGACGCCGCCGCGGAGTTCGTGCCGTCGCGGGTTGCGCCGTCGATCACCGAGAAGGTGCCGCTGTTGGGCGCCGACGGCTATTTCGCGCTGATCAACCAGACCGACAGCGTCGGCGAGCAGTACAACCTGCATCCCTACCGGGTAAAGCACCTGCTCGACCGGTACGGCTCGCTGATCGGGGAGGTGCTGGGGCTGGCCGAGGGCCTGCCGGACTTGCTCGAGCCGATCACCGGCGCACCGATCTACCTGCGGGTGGAAGCCGCGTATGCGGCCGCGGCGGAAGGCGCGCTGCACCTTGAGGACATCATGACCCGTCGGATGCGGATCTCCATCGAGTACCCGCACCGCGGCGTCGACTGCGCCCGCGAGGTCGCCGAGATCGTCGCGCCGATTCTGGGCTGGTCCCAGAACGACATCGACACCGAGGTCGACACCTACATTGCCCGGGTGGAGGCCGAGGTCCGGTCCCAGACCCAGCCGGATGACGCCTCCGCAGACGCACTGCGGGCGGCCGCGCCGGAAGCGCGGGCGGAACTTCTCGAACCGGTGCCGCTGACCTGATGCCGCGTAGGCCGCGTCGGACAGGGCCGCCGCCGCTGCCGGTCCGCGACGGTCTGGGGCCGGCGCGGCTTCGGCTCCAAGGCGGCAACGTCGCCGAGGAGTTCGCCCGGCGTTTCGGCCCGGACGGTCGGGGCAAGGTGCTCGCCGGTGGAGTGGTCGATGCCCGCGGCGCGGTAGTGGACTCCTCGACGGAACTGCCGGCCGGTGCGGTGGTCTACCTCTACCGGGAACTTCCCGACGAGGTCGAGGTGCCCTTCGACATCCCGGTGCTGCACCGCGACGACAACATCCTGGTCGTCGACAAGCCGCACTTCCTGGCCACCATGCCGCGCGGGGGCCACGTCGCGCAGACTGCGCTGGTGCGGCTGCGCCGCGATCTGGATCTGCCCGAACTCAGTCCCGCCCACCGGCTGGATCGGCTCACCGCCGGGGTGCTGTTGTTCACCGTGCGCCGCGAGGTCCGCGGTGCCTACCAGGAATTGTTCGCCCGCGGTGAAGTCGCCAAGACCTACTTCGCGCGGTCCAGCCTCGAGCCGGGTCCTGCTGCGCCGCAGGCGGTTTCGAACCGCATCGTCAAACATCGCGGTGTCCTGCAGGCGGTGGTGGAGCCGGGGGAGCCCAACGCCGAGACGCACGTCGAGCCGCTGGGCGAGGGCCGCTACCGGTTGACGCCGAAGACCGGTCGGACGCATCAGTTGCGCGTCCACATGGCAGGGCTGGGTGTTCCGATCGATAATGATTCGCTTTACCCAACCGTCAATTCCGCTGATCCCGAAGATTTCTCGGCGCCGCTCCAGTTGCTCGCACACCGACTGGAATTTG
>JBAXUD010000641.1:0-1762 GCA_037129875.1 Mycobacteriaceae bacterium | reverse complement strand
CGGCTACCGCGCTGCACCGGCTGACCGTGGGGGCGCTGCGCGCGGTCGCCGACGGCGCCCGGCCCCGGGAGCTGGTGCTCGACGCCTACCTGCTGCGTGCCATGGGCATCGCCGGCTGGGCGCCCTCGCTGACCGAGTGTGCCCGCTGCGCGGCACCGGGACCGCACCGCGCTTTCCACATCGCCACCGGTGGCAGCGTCTGTATGCACTGCCGTCCGTCCGGATCGGTCACCCCGCCGCAGGCGGTCGTGGATCTGATGTCGGCGCTGCACGATGGCGACTGGGAGGCGGCGGAGTCCTCATCGTCGTCGCACCGCAGCCAGGCCAGCGGATTGGTGGCCGCACACCTGCAGTGGCATCTGGAACGGCAGCTGCGGACGTTGCCACTGGTCGAGCGCGGACACTTCCAGCCCGCTGCCCATCCGGCGGAGATCTTCAGGCAGGATGTCCCCCATGGCGATGGAACGGGTGGCCAGCTCCTGGCGGGGGGGTGAGCGCAGGCGCCGGGAACAGTTCCCGCAGCTGCCGCCGCCGCCCGCCGGCTACCCGGTTTTCCCCGACACCTCCGTTTGGCCGGTGGTCTTCCCGGAATTGCCGTCGGCCCCCGATGGCGGTCCTCGCCGGCCACCCCAGCATCCCTCCCTGGCCGTGCCGCCGGCGATCCCCGCCGACCAGCTCCCCAAGCATGTCGCGGTGGTTATGGACGGCAACGGCCGGTGGGCCACCCAGCGCGGACTCAGCCGCACCGAGGGCCATAAGATGGGTGAGGCCGTCCTGATCGACATCACCTGCGGCGCAATCGAACTCGGCATCAAACACCTGTCCGTCTACGCCTTCTCCACCGAGAACTGGCGGCGCAGCGCCGACGAAGTGCGATTCCTGATGGGTTTCAACCGGGAAGTCGTGCGCCGGCGCCGCGAGAATCTGGACGTCATGGGCGTGCGGATGCGCTGGGTCGGATCCCGCGCGCGGATGTGGCGCAGCGTGATCAAAGAGTTCGAGATCGCCGAGGAGATGACGGTGGGCAACAGCGTCATCTCCGTCAACTACTGCGTCAATTACGGCGGTCGGGCCGAACTCGTCGAGGCGATGCGCGACATTGCGCGCGAAGCCGCCGCGGGCCGCGTCGATCCTGACCGGATCAGCGAGGCGACGATCACCGAGCACCTGCACCGACCCGATATTCCCGACGTCGACCTGTTCATCCGCACCTCCGGCGAGCAGCGTTCGAGCAACTTCATGCTCTGGCAGGCCGCCTACGCCGAGTTCGTCTTCCAGGACAAGCTCTGGCCCGACTACGACCGCCGGGACCTCTGGGCGGCGTGCGAGGAGTACGTCAACCGCAACCGCCGCTTCGGCCGCGCCTAGCACTCCCATGGCACTCGCCGACGTTCTGGCGCAAGTCATCCCGGTTCAGATCGAGGAGGACGGCGCACTGACGGTCCGCCACGACGGCACGGTGGCCTCGCTTCGCGAGGTGACGATCGCCGACGGCCTTGCGATGGTGTCGCTCACTCAGGTTCTGGCCTGGGATCTGCCGCTGGACGCCGATTTATCTAAACGTGTTGCGGCACAGACCAACAAGACCATGCTGGGCACCGTTGCGATGACCGAACAGCCGGGCGGAAGCGCCGATGTGATGTTGCGCTACAACTTTCCCGTCGGCGGGTTGGACGAGCAGGCACTGCAGACGCTGGTGCTGATGGTGCTGGACGGCGGAGCTGAGGCGCGACGTGCGCTGACTCTGTCCTGATCGCTAGCC
>JBAXUD010000640.1:0-1776 GCA_037129875.1 Mycobacteriaceae bacterium | reverse complement strand
CGGCGAACGCCCGACGCGACGCCACCGAGGTGCGCCGCAGGGATTTCACGGCTGACTCCAGCCGCTCTCCGCCTGGGTCGACCACCTGCTCCACTGCACTGAGAACACTATCGGCCAGTTGTTCCAGAGTGCCGCGCGGTGCTCGTTGTCGCCCGCAGTGGTCATCAACAGGGGCTCGTCAGCGCGCCGCGGCAGCCACCGGCCGGTCAGCGCTGCTGAACCGCAACGCGGGGTCGTCGACCGGACCCTTGCGAAGCCGTGCGATGTCGGCCCGGTAATCCATCTCGATGGTCCACGGGCCGCTGGTCCCCTGCTGCGGGAATTCGTCGATGGACCGCATGATGTAGCCGGCCGAGAAGGCCAGCATCGGGCGCTTGCTGATATTCGGGTCGTCGGCAACGGGCACCACGGTCGTGTACCCATGCTGATCCATGTAGGCCAGCAGCCGGCACAGGTGCTCGCACACCAGGTCCACCTTCAGCGTCCATGACGAGTTGGTGTAGCCGAACATGAACCCCAGGTTGGGAATTCCCGAAAGCATGAAGCTCTTGTAGACCAGGCAGTCATTGGCATTCGTGACCTCGCCGTCGACGGACACCTCGATGCCGCCGAACAGTTGCAGCTTCAGTCCGGTGGCGGTGACGATGATGTCAGCGTTCAGTTCACGGCCGGACTCCAGCAGGATCCCGGTCTTGGTGAAGCGCACGATCTTGTCGGTGACGACGGTGGCCTTGCCCGTGCCGATGGTACGGAACAGATCAGCGTCGGGAACCGCACAAAGCCGCTGGTCCCACGGGTCGTAGGTCGGCTTGAAGTGGGTATCGACGTCGTAGCCGGTGGGCAACATCTTGGCGTTGACGGCGCGGATGATGCGCCGGGCCAACTTCGGATTGCGCTGGCACAGGCCGTAGATGAAGCGCTGCTTGCCGATGTTGAACCTCCGCGCCGCGGCGTAGGCCGCCTTGGCCGGCAACACTTTTCGCATCCCGTTGGCAATCGGGTCCTTGCGCGGCTGCGGCATCACATAAGACGGCGAGCGCTGCAGCATGGTGATGTGCTTGGCGTCGTCGGCCATCGCCGGAATCAGCGTGACAGCGGTGGCGCCACTGCCGATGACGACGATCTCCTTGCCGTGGTAGGCCAGATCCTCCGGCCAGAACTGCGGGTGGACGATCTGGCCCTCGAAGTCCTCCCGACCCTCGAAGTGAGGTGCGTTCCCCTCGGCGTAGTTGTAGTAGCCGGTCGCGCCGAAAAACCAGTCGCAGGTGATGTCCCACTGTTGCCCGCCGCGCTCCAGCGTCACCGTCCACAGCGCGTCATCGGAGTTGAAGTTGGCGCGAATCACCCTGTGCTGCAGATAGATCTGCTTAGCCAGTCCGTCCTCGTCGATGGCCTCGTGCAGGTAGCTGAGGATCTCGTGCGCGTCGGCGATGGCGTTGTCGGACGTCCACGGCTTGTACTCGAAGCCGAAGGTGTGCATGTCGGAGTCCGACCGGATTCCCGGGTAGCGGAACAGGTCCCACGTGCCGCCGATGGCGTCGCGGCCGTCGACGATGGCGTAACTCTTGCCCGGCGACTTGGTGACCAGATAGTGCCCGAGGCCGATGCCGGAGATGCCGGCGCCGACGATGAGCATGTCGACGTGCCCGGTGAGCGATTCCTTGGGGCGGATCGAGTTGAACCCGGCGATGGACTGGGCTACTGGCACCGGAGACTCCGATTCGGCGGACGGATACTGACTAAATGCTAACAATGTCATATTTCCCTCGACAGCTG
>JBAXUD010000064.1:0-11722 GCA_037129875.1 Mycobacteriaceae bacterium | reverse complement strand
GCATCAGCAGCACTTCCTCGTGCTCGACGTTGACGCACTCCACCGGGCCGATGCCTTCGGGGAAGTCGAAAACCTCGGGCTCACTGAAGGGTTCGGTGACGAACCAGCCACGGCCCTTCTCCCAGATCACCGGCGGATTGAGGCACTCCTCGATGGTGGTCCAGATGGAGAACGACGGGGCGAATTCGTATCCGTCCACGGTGAGGTTGGCGCCGTCGCGGGTGCCGAGCTCGTCGATCTCGCTGAACAGGTGATCAGCGGCGTAGCGGGCGAAGACGTTGGCCAGTCCCGGCTCCACCCCGAAGCCGACCACTGCGAGCAGTCCGGCGTCCTTCCACTTCGGCTCCAGTGCGAACTGCTCGTCGCCGAGTTTGATCCCGGTCAGCTCGTAGGGCTTGTCGGGGTGACGCTGCGACAGGCTCATCGCCATGTCGAGATAGTTGGCACCGCCGGCCAGGGCCCCCTTGAAGATCGGCATGTCGAACCGGGGGTCGACGGCATTGATCACATGCGTGATGCCGTGCCGGCGAACCAGTTCGGCGACCGCGTCCTCGGAACTGGCGTCGATCTGCTCCGCACTGAAACGCCGGTCGACGGCGACGACGGCCTGCTCGGCACGGGCCTGGTCGTAGTCGGCCACCACGATCTCATCGAAGAAGTCACGACGTGACGCGATGGAGCAGAACGCCGACCCGACGCCGCCGGCGCCCACCAGAAGAATCTTCACCTGGGCAATTTATCCCGCGAAGGCGACTCTTGCGCCGGGAACCGCCCCAGAACGCCCGGTTTCACACCGAAACGTCCAGCTGTGCCATCCCTCGCAGGGTCACGTGCGGCTTGTAGACCGGTTCGCCGGCCAGTTGAGCTGCCGGGAAACGGCGGGTCACCGCCGACAGCGCGACCGTCGCCTCCAGGCGGGCCAGTGGCGCGCCGAGGCAGAAGTGCGGTCCCAAACCGAAGGCGAGATGACGGACCGCCGCCCGGCCGGGGTCGAAGTCGTCGGGCCGGTCGATGACGGCAGGGTCACGGTGCGCAGCGGCCATCAAGAGCATCATGTTGTCGCCCTTGGGAATTCGGATATCGCCGATCGTCATGTCCGCACCGGCGATCCGCCCGGCCAGCTGTACCGGCGGGTCGTAGCGCAACGTCTCCTCGACGATCGCCGGGGCCTGCCCGGCGTCGTTCGCAAGACCGGTCCAGACGTACCGGTGGCGCAGCATGGCGAGCACACCGTTGGCGATCAGGTTCACCGTGGTTTCGTGACCGGCGATGAGCAGCAGATTGCAGGTCGCGACGATCTCGTCCTCGGTGAGTTGGTCGCCGGCCTCTTCGACCGCGATCAGGCCCGACATCAGGTCCTCGGCGAGATGGGCGCGCCTCTGCTGCAACAGATCTCGCAGGTATCCCCGCAGCCACAGGGCGGCCTCCAGACGTTCCTCGAATCCTTGTGGCTGGCCGGTGAAGGCGATGAACGGGTCGAGACCTTGTGCCAGCAACGACGACGCCCAGCTGAACTTCGCCTCGTCCTCGATCGGCACGCCGAGGAGCCGGCAGATCACCGCGACCGGCAAGGGATAGGCGAGGTCTCTGATGACCTCGAACTCCCGGGCGTCATCGACCTTGTCCAGCAGGCCGTCGACCAGTGCGGTGATATCGGACTCCAGCCCCTTGACGACTTTCGGGGAGAACGCCTTGCTGACCAGGCGGCGCAGCCGGGTGTGGTCGGGCGGGTCGAGGAACAGGAACCCCGGCGTTCCGAATGGCCTGGCTTGGGCCCCCTCGGCGATGGCCTGCTGCGCGGCGGTGGACTTCAACCGGTCAGCACAGGACGACGGGTGCCGGAACACCTCGTCGCACTCGGCGAACGACGAGAACACCACGAGGTTGGAGTCCGGCAGTTCGAGTGGGCCGCGCTCTCGCAACTGCCGGTAGATCGGGTAGGGGTCGGCCCGGTTCGCGGGGTCGAGCAGTTCCAGCAGCAGGTCCCGCGGGGCGGCAGTCATCGGCTCAGTCTGCCTTGCCTCAGGGCACCCGACCCTGGCCGCACCCCGGTGGCACCGTCGGGCCCGTGGCCAGTGCGGCGGCCAGCGAGGGCACGTCCTGACGAAGCACAACGACCGGCGGGAGCGACAGCTTCACCTCGTAGACCACGTCGGCGCCGTTGGCTTTCTTGCAGCTCAGCCCGATGCGCATCCCCGCGCCTGCACCAAACGCGGTGTCGAACGTCTGTCGCACGGAGCGCGCCGACACCTTCCGGCCCGCCGACCCGGCGAACACCGGATTGAGGATGCGGATCGCTTCCCGGGCCAGATCCGTTGCAACGCCGAAGTATTCGGGTGGAGTGACTCCGGAGCAAGTTCCGTGCGCGTACCACTCGTGGGTGGTCATGAACGCGGGGTCGGACAGCATGGTCTGCAGGCGGTTGCGGAGATCGTCGGGCAGCGGCACTGGGGTGCGCTTGCGGTCGGACACCCGCTCGGGCACGTCGCAATACTGTTCGCTCGACGGTTGAGGCCACAGACCGTGCAGCACGAAGGTCTGCCCCAACTGTCCGACGTGACCGGACCTGCAGCCGGAGTTGGACGGTTCCACCGCGCACAGGCTCGGACCCCAGGTCACCACCAGCAGGCTCGAACTCGATTCGGCCCGGTTCGCCGTCGGAGGCGACCGCCGATCCCGAACCAGCAGGCTGACGGCCACCGTGGCGATGACGGCCACCGCCAGTGCCGCCGATACGCGGACGGCCTTATCGCGTCGCTTCATCGGGGTTCGCCTACGACCCGTAGTAGCGACCCAGGAAGTCGTCCCTCAACTGCGCGAAGTCACCGGTGTTGATGGCCTCACGGATGCGATCGACGAGTCTGATGATGAACCGCTCGTTGTGAATGGTGCACAGCATCGCCGACAGAATCTCCTTGGCCTTGAACAGGTGGTGGATGTAGGCGCGGGTGTAGTGAGTGCATGTGTAGCAATCGCATTCGGCATCGATCGGGGTGAAGTCGCGGCGGTACCGCGCGCCGGTGATGTTGTAGCGCCCGTCCGGCGAGTAGACCGCGGCGTTGCGCGCCACCCGCGACGGCGATACGCAGTCGAAGGTGTCCGCCCCCGCGGCGATGGCCGCGAACAGGTCGTCGGGCTCACTGATGCCCAGCAGGTGGCGGGGTTTGTCGTCGGGAAGTTCCTCGGTGCACCAGCCGACGATGGTGGCGAGGTTCTGCTTTTCCAGCGCGCCGCCGATCCCGTACCCGTCGAATCCACGGCCCGCCTCGTCGACGATGCTCTCCAGCCCGCGGCAGGCCTGGCGGCGCAGGTCCTCGTAGTGGGCACCCTGCACCACGCCGAAGAGAGCCTGCGGCGGCCGGGACGGCGGGTCCAGTTCACTCAGACGGCGATGCTCGGCCAGACAGCGCTGCGCCCAGGCATGCGTGCGCGCCAGCGACTCCTCCTGATAGGCGCGGGTGTTGACCAACGTGGTGAGCTCGTCGAACGCGAAGATGATGTCGGCACCGATCTGGTGCTGAATGCCGATCGACACCTCGGGAGTGAATCGGTGCGAAGAGCCGTCCAGGTGGCTGATGAAGGTCACCCCGTCGTCGTCGACATGGGCCAGCTTCTGTTTGCCCTTGGCGACGAGGTTGTCGGCCTGTTCCCGGTCGGGGTCCTCCATGAGCACCTTGCGGAATCCCGCGCCCAGCGACATGATCTGGAACCCGCCGCTGTCGGTGAACGTCGGCCCGGGCCAGTTCATGAAGGCGCCCAGGCCGCCGGCTTCGGCGACGATGTCCGGACCCGGCTGCAGGTAGAGGTGGTAAGCGTTGGCCAGCACAGCCTGCGCGCCGAGCTCGGCCATGCTCTCGGGCAGCGCGGCCTTGACGGTCGCCTTGGTGCCCACAGCAACGAAGGCCGGGGTGCGGATATCCCCGTGCGGGGTGTGGATGACGCCACTGCGCCCCCGACTACCTGGAAGCTCTGCCTCGACGGCGAAGTACGGCACGTCCGTCATCTAACCAAGCGGCGGTGGATTAGTACTCGTGCACAATGGGCATGATTTGTGCGTCAATAAGGTGTGGCGGCTCGTCGTGAGCCCGCCGAATCGAAAGGGAGACCTATGTTGCGTGGATTGACAGTCGGTGTCGGGAGCGCCGCGATACTGATCGCCGGCCTGGTCGGTTGTTCCAGCAAGAAGGCGGAAACCAGTAGCGACAAGGCCTCAGCGGCGCCGTCGTCGGCGGTATCGGCGACGTCGGGATCGGTCACCGCGTCTGCGGGCTCAGGCACGGCGAAGGTCAGCATCGACGGACAGCCCAAGGAGGTGACGGGTTCCATCGCCTGCACGACGGCGATGGGCAATCTCAACATCGGCATCGGCGACGCATCCACCGGTATCGCGGTGGTGATGAGCCCGGACGCGTCGAAGGTGACCTCCGTCGGCCTTGGCAATGTCAACGGCGCGGTGCTGGGCTTCCAGGACGGCGCCGCCGGTGGCACGAGTGCGTCGGCCACCAAGGACGGAAACACCTACAAGATCACCGGAACCGCCACCGGCGTCGACATGGCCAATCCCATGGCGCCGATGACCAAGCCGTTCGAGATCGAGGTCACCTGCCCCTAAGCCGAGGGGTGTTCGGTCACTGACCGGGCGAGCGCGTCGACGTTGCGGCTTTCCTGCGCCGCGACGTCGACGCCTTCCGCCCCCCACTGCCGACCGCTTGCTCGAGGCCGGCCAGTGAGTCCTCGAGGTGCCCGAGGATCCGCTGCAGACTCGGCACGCTGCGCCGGCAGCCCACCAGCCCGAAGTCGAGGTTGTCGGCGTTGTTGGACAGCGTGATGTTCATCGCCTGACCGTCCAGGGCGATGGACAGTGGATAGTTGCCGTCGAGTCGGGCCCCGTTCCAGTACAACGGTTCCCGCGACCCTGGGACGTTGGAGATCACCAGGTTGAACGGCGGCGCGGCCGATCCGAGGGCTGGCGACACCATGGACAGCAGCAGCGGCGAGACATTGAACGCCGACAGCGCCAACTGCTGCATCTTGGGCAGTTGCTTGAAGACCTCTTTGTTGTTGCGCATGGAGGCAGCCACCTCGGCAAGGCGCTTAGCCGGATCCTCGAGGTCGGTCGCCAGACTGGCCAGCAGCGCCCCCACCTGATTGCCGCCGCCGGGACTGGCGTCGTCGCGCAGACTCACCGGCACCATCGCGATCAGCGGCCGATCCGGCAGCGCCTTCTGCTCCAGCAGGTAGGCGCGCAACGCACCGCCGCACATCGCCAGAACGACGTCGTTCAGCGTCACACCGGCGGCCTTCTTGACGGCCATGAACCGCTCGATGGGCCAGGACTGCGCCGCAACGCGGCGTGCACCGCCGATAGGCAGGTTGAAAATCGTCCGGGGGGCACCGACCGGGAGCGTCAGCTGTTGCTCCCACAGCCCCTTGCGGGCCAGATACAGGGCCGACGGGCCAATTCCCAGAACAGATTCCGCCACTCCCCTCAGCTCGCTCACCAGAGAAGGACGCGGCCTGCGTTTGCCGGAGGAGCGCTCGTTGCGCTCCCACGGAACCCGGACGTTGTGGTCCTGCGGGTCGGTGGCCAGCGACCGTCGCATCATCCGCATCGCACTGACGCCGTCAACCAGCGAATGGTGAATCTTCGTGTACACCGCGAACCGGCCGTCATTGAGACCTTCGACGAGATGACTCTCCCACAGCGGGCGATGACGGTCGAGCAGACTGCCGTGCAGCCGCGATGTCAGCTCGAGCAATTCGCGCACCCGGCCGGGCGACGGCAGCGCCGAGCGGCGCAGGTGGTATTCGAGATCGATGTCCCGGTCGAACGCCCAGGTGAGGTTGGCGATGCCGCCGAGCAACTCGGCGGGGTGTTTACGGAACGTCGGAGCGACGTCGTCGCGGGCGAGGACGCTCTGGTACAGATCGCGAAGGAACTCCGGTCCGGCACCCTCGGGCGGTTCGAACAACTGCAAACCGGCGACATGCATGGGGTGTTCCCGCGACTCCCCCAGCAGGAACATCGCGTCGACCGGTGAGATCAGTTCCATTCGATGCCCCGCTTCCTGCTCCAACCACGTCCTCTAGACGATAGACGAACGCCGGTTCAGGGACGAAAGGCTCTGTCGGCCCCCGGCCTCACCCACGCAGTGTGGGGGCATGATCACCGCGCGCCGCGGCCGGGCGGCCCTCGGCATGACGCTGGCCGCGGTGTCGCTCACCGCACCGGGCTGCTCGGCGCAGCCCGGCCAGCCGGCCGCCACCGTGACGACGAGCCCGGCGGCCGCCCCATCATCGCTGAGCAGTGCCGAATCGGCCCCGGCCACCCCGTCGCCGGCCACCGCCATGCGGCAGTGGGAGGCGATCGCCGCGGAACACTTCACCCAGTCCGGCCAGGCCTTGCAACGGGTCTCCGAGGCCTCGGCAGCCGACGACGAAGCGGCATTGCAGTCAGGTTGTCATCAACTCCACGACGCCAATACCGTTGGGCTGCAACATGATTTACCCACCCCAGACCCGCAACTCACCGACGAACTGCAGCGGATGGTCGACGACATCAACACGGCCACCCACGCATGCGTGCGATTCGTCCTGGCCCGCGATGCCGTCGACGCGACGACCTATCAGGACTACCTCGCCCGAGCCGTCGAGCATCTCCATCGAGCCAAAGCGATCCTCAACGCCGACCTGGCGCCGAAGTGATCAGCCGTGACCACCGTGACCGGTTGAGCCACTGCCGCCCGGGGTGGCGTTCCAACCCGGCGAAGCGACCTCGGCCTCGGTGAGTTGGTCGCTGGTGTCGGGAATCACGGTCGGCACACAGTTCATCGAGAAGTTGTCGGTGGTGTCGACGACGTCGTTGCAGGCGGCGAGCACCGATTCATGGGAGCCGCTGAGGGCAACCGCCGGAACCACGGCGATGGCCGCGCCCATCGCGACGTAAAGAAGGCGGCGGCCAGATGCGGAAACGGTCATGCCCATGAGTACTCCAAAAGGTCTGATACCTGTTCATCCCAGGCTAGACCACTGACGGCGCCGCCGCGGTGGTCCCGATTTCCGACAGATCACGCAGCGAGTAGGCCGTCACCGAGGTATCGCCCACGGCGTACAACACATCACCGATACGGACCGTGCGAATGACGTCCTCGCGCGGGTGGATCTCACCGACTACCTCGATCCCGGCCGGGCCGACGCGCAGCACCTTGAGGTACTGGTCGTAGCGGTAGCCGGACTGGGCGTCGTAACCGCTGGCCGAGACGGGCACCACCAGCACGCCGTCCTGGGCGGAGTACAGCAGCGCGTGGTGGTCGAACTGGCCTTCCGACCAGGACCACTGGTAGCCGGAGTCGAGATACTCGCGGTCGACGAGAGTCAGCTTCGCGCCGTCGCTGACGTCGAAGAGTGTCGCGTCGAGGTGGGTGTTCCCATTGCCGGTCTCGCGATCCTGTCCGATGCCGAGCAGCAGACCGTCGCCGACGGACTGCAGGTAGTTGGAGAACCCGGGCACCACCAGTTCGCCCTGAAGGACGGGCGCTGTCGGGTTGCTCAGGTCGACGGCGATCAGCGGGTCGGTCCGCACGAAGGTCACCAGGTAGGCGGTGTCGCCGACGTAGCGCACGGCGTAGAGCTGCTCGCCCGGAGCCAGGCCGGTCACCCCGCCGACCTCTTTCAGCTCGGTGCCCGAGATGTCCAGGACGTGAATGCCGTTGTCGTCGCGGGTGACCCACGCGCCGTCAACGAGTTCGGAGCCGTTGGTGTGGGCGGCGACCCGCAGGTAACCATCCTGTTCGTCCATCGCGAACTGGTTGATCAGCGTCCCGGAAACGGTGCCGCTGGACTGCCACGTCACATCCGGCCCGGCGACGACGAAGCGGTCGATGCGGGTGTCGGTCGCCGACACGGTGTCGCTGCTGTGGTCCTGATTGGTGGCGACGTAGAGAGCGCCCTGGTTCATATAGACGGTGTCGCTCCAGCCCGACACCATGGCGGCGGCGCTGTCGACGAATCCGGACCTGGATGCGTGGGCGGAGTCGACCGCCACCACCGTCACCAGCGACTGCTGGTCCGGCGTCTGCGGCCGCACGATGTCTTCGGCGCCGGCGACCAGGCCGAGGTCGATCATGTTGCCTACGGCGTCGACACCGTAGGCGTGCGGCAGCGACAGACCGACGATGTCGCCGCCGACCCGCGCGACGTAGTCATCCCACGTCTCGTAGGTCCGATAGGCGATCGGAGCGCTCGGGTCGTACCGGATCTTGGAAACGGCCGAATCACCCTGTGCCGCAGGGGTATCGAGATATTGGATCGGAGTATCGGTATAGGCAGGCGCCGGCAGATTCACCGACCGCTGCAGCACCAGGTAGACGACGCCGTCGACGGCTCGTGAACTCTGGTAGGCGCCGTCGAGGACCGTCTGGTTGACCACGGTAGGCGCGGTGCGATCGGCGACGTCGTAGACGGTAACCGTCGTCTGCGGCTTCCACGGTCCCCAGTTGCCGTAGGCCATCTTGACCGTCGGGCCGTACCAACCGGAGCCGGCCTGGCTGACGACGGTCAACCGGTCCCCGGAGAGGTACTCGCCGACGACGTTTCCGGTCAGCGTCGACTCCGAAGCCACCGACAGCTCGTCGGCCCGCGTGATCGTCAGTCGGCCGTTGTGGGCGACGTAGACGTAGTTCCCGTCGTTCTCCACGAAGTCGGCCTCGTCCACACCGTTCACCTGGGTGTTGGTGTCGGACGGGGTGGCGCTGTCGGTCTTGGAGTATTCGGGGTAGGGCCCGTAGCCGTACACCGGGACGGTCTGGCCGTACAGATCGCCGTACTGCTGCTTGGCCAACCCGAGCAGGTAGTCCCGCAATTGATCCTGGGTGAAGTACGCCGGATTGGTGCCGGTCTGACCGGTGGTCTGTCCGACATTCAGCGCCGGAAAGAGATTGAAGAAGGACCGACGAACCAGCAGCAGCGCCCCTTGGAAGACCTCCGTGAGCGGACTGGCCGGCAGCGACGACATCCAGTTGGCCGTCGAATCGAAGAACCTGGTGACGGCAGCACCTAGTGCGGCGACGGCCGGGGCGGGCGCCGGGGTGGTGACGGCGTTGGCCGTGGCGGCCGCGGGAAGGGCGACGGGGTTGACGGCCACGCCGGCCCCGCGAACCGGTGCGACCGATTGCGCGGGTCTTGCGCCCGTGGTTACCGACTCGGTGGCGGTCACGTTGCTGATGACCGCAGCGACAGTTGCTGAAACCGGCACCGGGCTTGTCGTTGACTGGGCTGGAACCGGGGCGGAATCGCGCGACGGTCCGGTCGAGCGTCGGCGGGTGCTCATCCCCCGCGACGGTTGCGGTTCCACGGTGTCCGCAACCGGCGCATCACTGGCGTCGAGGGTGGCGGCCGGTTGGGGAGAAACCCGGCCACGGTGCGGCACGTCAGCGCTCGCACCCGCTGTCTGTGCTGATGGGGACGTCCGGCCGCGGGCCTGGCCGCTGTGGGCCTGCGCGGGCTGAGACGCAGACGCCGATGGCGAGTCGTTCTCCATGGGATCGGCGGCAGCTATACCGGACGCCTGGGGGCCGATCAGCGTCACACCCAGAGCGACGGCCGCGGCTCCAGCCCGTGCGCCGCGTTTGACCACCGACATCAACGACCCCTGACTTCGCCCAGCTAAGATTTTGCTGTGAGGTGGTCGCACCATAACTGTGAAACTTGTCGTGCGTCAAACAAGGGCCGTGCGTCACGAGGATCTGGCCTGTCTGACACAGGAGCTCATCACCGCGCCGCCGGCTCTGCGAATGTCATTGAATGGCTTGACTTTCGGGTTGGCGCAGGTCCGTTGGTGCGGTCCAGTACCCGACGATGCCCTCGCCGAAATGGAGGTCGGTTTGGGGGAAATCCCTGCCGATGGCTAGTAGTGGTTGCTGTGCGAGTTGGGCGGCGGCGTAGGTCAGGCAGTCTCCGAAGTTAAGTCCGGCAGGGTGGCGACCGCGCCCGAAGCGTAGGTAGGCGCGTTGAGCTGCGTATGCGTGGTCAGCGGTGAATTCGGTTATGCCCAAACCAATTTCGTTGCAAACACGGTCGAATACGGTTCGGGCCACCGGGCCGTGCCGGGCGGTCAGGACGATCAGGGTTTCGGTGAGCGTGGCGGCGGTCATGACGGGTGCGCGGACGCCTGAGAGGACGCCTGCGACCTGCTCGGCGGCGGGTTCGTTCTGGATGAGCGCGATCAGTGCTGAGGTGTCGACGATCAAGGCTTCAGACCCCGGTCTCCGGGTCGTAGCCCAGGATGCGCTCACGTTCCTGCTTGGTGATCGGGGTCTTGTCTCCCAGTAGCGGCCAGATTTCGGTCCGCATGACGTCGAGGAGGTCGGTGCCGCGGTTACCGGCCTGGACTTCGAGGCTTGACAGCTGGGCTTTGAGGGCTTCGCGGATGGCCTGGGTCTTGTTGTGGTGGCCCATGCGGGTGGCTAGTTCCTCGGCGAGGCGGTCTACCTCGGGGTCCTTGATGTTCAAAGCCATATGGTAGAGGGTACCCTTCAGTGGCTATAGGGTAGCTAGCTGCACCGCCGGGGGATACCCAACTCACATGTCAGTAGTGGTAGCGGGCTTGGTAGATCTCTAGGTTGTCGCCGAGGACCCGGTAGACAAGCCGATGTTCGTCGGTGATTCGCCGAGACCACGCTCCGGAAAGTCCGTACTTCAGTGGTTCGGGCTTTCCAATGCCTTCGTAGGGGTTACGGCAGGTTTCGTTGATGAGCCGGTTGATGCGTTTGAGGATTGCCCGATCGGCGGTTTGCCAGTGCTGGTAGTCCTCCCACGCCTGAGGCGAGAAGACGAGATTCACTCCGAGTCGTCTAGTTCGCCGCGCACCCCGTGGCCGGCGTCCAGTGCTGCCGCCGCCTCCAAGAGACGGCGCGCGTTGGCTGGTGACCGGAACAGGTAGGCGGTCTCCTGCCAGGCCTCCCACTCGTCGGCTGAAATGAGGACCGCGCGACCGTTCTTCGAGGTGATCTCGATCGGCGCGCGGTCGTCATTGACCTGCTGGATCAAGGGGAACAGGTTCTTGCGAGCTTCGCTCGCCGTAATCGCCATGAGTCAGCCACCCTCCAAGTTGTACCATTTACGGTACCACTCTCATCGCTTACGCGTCCCGGTGGCTCCACGCGAAGAGTTGCTCGGCAATCTCCTCGAGCTCGAGAACCCCGGTGGAGACGCGGATCACGAAGTCGAAGCGTGCGTCCTCAGGCGCGCTGATCCATTGACCGTTGATCGCAAGGAACGTCCGGCAGGCAGTCCACGCAAGTCTCTTGTTCCCGTCCACCAATGCGTGGTTGCGGGCCAGGGATTGCATCAACGCGGCGGCCTTGAAGTGCAGATCCGGGTAGGCGTCCTGGCCGAACACCGACGCGCGAGGGCGCGCCAGAGCGGAGTCAAGCAAGCCGTAGTCGCCGACGGCGACGTCCTCACCGACGGCCGCGCGAGCAATTTCCAGCACGTCCTCGAGATCCAGGAACTCGGTCATGCGTCCTTGAGACGCTCAAGAACCCCGGCCTCCTCGCGCACCACGCGCTGCAAGGCTGCAGCGACCTTCGTTTTGTGTGCCCGTCGGCTGATGTATTCGTCGATGGCCGAGAGCGCGACGGCCTGCATCGAACGCCCCTCTGCCGCGGCCTGCCGGCGCAGCGCCTCGGTCTGTTGATCACTGGTACGCAGGGTCATTCCCATG
>JBAXUD010000639.1:0-1777 GCA_037129875.1 Mycobacteriaceae bacterium | reverse complement strand
CCGAACCGGGCCGCCAGGATGGCGCTGGTGAGGTCGTCGCCGAGGCCGGTGCGGCGCCTCACCTCTGCGAGGTCCATCGCGTACGCGGCCATCTCTGCGCCGCCGTTGGCCGCCAGGCCGTCGGGGTCACCGAGGTCGGGGTCCTGGCTTGCCGTGATGCGCTCGGCCAGCTTGCGCAGGTACTCCCAGTCCCCGGGCGGCAGGCCGAATAACTCGCCGATGACCCGGTTTGGCAGCGCTGCGGCGACGTCGCCGACGAACTCCACCGCTGGGTCGCCACGTAACTCGCGCAGGATCGTCCGGCAGGTCGCGCGCACCCGATGCTCCAATTCGGAGATCATGCGCGGGCGGAAGTGCGGCGACAGGGGTGCCCGGTAGGAACTGTGCCGCGGCGGGTCCATGGCCAGCAGCATGGTGCGCACCCGTTGCAGCGTCGGTCCGGTGACGTCCTCGACCGTGATGCCGCCTGCGTGCGACGAGAAGACATCCGGATTACGCGCCACGTGCACCACGTCGGCATGGCGGAGCACTGCCCAGAAACCGGGTTCATCGTCCATCGGCTGCCAGTGCACCGGATCCGAACGACGCAGGGCGGCAAGGGCTTCGTGCGGGACACCCTCGGCGAAGGTGTCCGGATCGGCCAGGTCGACCGCACCTGCGAGTGCGCTGCTCACCGTCAGGCCAGCAGCACGTTGGGTTGCGGCACGCCGGCCTGCTCGCACAGGCTCAGATACACCGCGAGGGTGCTGGCGCCGTCGGAGACGCTCTCGACCTCCCCGTCGGCATCGAGGTTGAGGTTCGCCCCGTAGATCTGGAACCACACGTGGGTGTCGTCCTCGACGACCTGCAGGGTGTGCACGGAATTGGCCGGCTCGTAGAGGAACGAGCCCGCACGGTTGACATCGCTGTACTCCTTGTACTTCCACGCACCCGAGGTGGTGTAGGCGTACACCGGTCCGGTGTGTTTGTGCCGTTGCACCTCGTAGCCGGCCTGGAAGATGTTCTCGATGATCCAGAGGTCCCTGGCCGCCTCGACCATGATGACCTTGAGTTTGGAACCGTCCCCGATGTCGACGAAGGGAAGGTCGGCGGCACCGAGGTGCACGGCGGTGGGGATGTCGACAACGGTCATCAGGGTGCCTTTCGCCAGGAGTTATATACGAAGTGATTACCACGAAATGCAATACGTGTCTAGTACATTCCCGATTAGCTGGGTCAACGTTGAGATCGGGCAGGCCGGATTCGTCTTTCCGGTATGGCTGCCCGTGTGCAGAACTAAAGTCCTGGAGCTATGACGGCCTGGCCGAACCCGGTGGACTCCGGCGGCGAGTTGCGACGACTCAGCCGGCAATTCAGCGCGGTCGGAGTGGACATCCCACCGTCAAGGTTGCGCGCGATCGCCGCCGGCGCGCCCGCCACCGAGGGGGAGTGGGTGGACGTCAGCTTTGCCCTGGTCGCCACGAACCTGATGGCCGAGCAGCGCCACACCAAACGCGCTCGCGCGCAGCGCCGTGTCGTGCACTGGGTCCTGGTCGGCGGTGCTGTGGTGGTGGCGCTCAACGCGCTGCTGTGCCTGGGCCTGCTGTTCTTCGTGCTGACTCAGCACACATCGCCGTACTGACAGCGCGGCCGTACTGACAGCGCGCCGCCACCGTCGGAGTCACTTCACGACGTGGCGGTCGGCCACATCCAGGGCCGCGTCCAGGATGGCCAGGCCCTCGACGATCTCGGCGTCGCTGACATTGCACGGCGGGCAGGCGTGGATGCGGTTGAAGTT
>JBAXUD010000638.1:0-1784 GCA_037129875.1 Mycobacteriaceae bacterium | reverse complement strand
GATCGCCAGGCGGGCGAACCGTCCCTCGATTCGCTCGGACTCTGCTCCTCTAGATCTGCGCTGCCGGCACGCTGTCGAGCATCTCGGCGAGTTGCCCGGGCGAGGACGCGGTCGCCGCCAGGGACGGGAGCGTCTCGTGGAGGAACTCCTCGATTCCGACCGCCCTCTTGATGGTGGAGACGAGAACCCGCACGTCGTAGATCGGCTCGTAGAGCGGGACCATCGGCTTGTCCAGGCCGGTCAGCCCCCAGACGCCCAGCATGGCCGTGCGCACCGAGGTCTCCACGGTGAAGACGCAATCGCCCGGCAGCTCGACGAACTGGCCCGTGAAGGCGAGGTTGACGCACCCGTCCGGAATGACCTTGGGCCGGTCGCTCAACTTGCGCGGCATGAACTCGCTGGTGATGTACGGCATCATCGACGTCGACACGGTGGTGTGCTCGAGGATGTCTCCGATCTTGTCCTCGAGGCCGACGTGGTAGAGCACCTCGGCGAACATCTCGGCCCCGGTGCACTCCTGCATCGGCTTCTTGATGTAGTCGCCCGGCACATCGCTGCACTGGCCATAGCCCCAGAAGACGTTCACGTCGTCCGGCTGGTCGGGGAAGTACTTGCCGTAGAGCACGAAGCTGATCTTCCAGCTCGAGTCGACGATCGTGACGGCGCCGCCGGTCCCGGCCACGTTTCCCGTCTTTGCCTCCATGTAGTCGAAGAACGTCGAGTCGCCCGTGATTGTCGGGAAGTACGACATCCAGTTCGACTTGTCGACGTCCGAGATGAACGCTGCCGGGTTGCCGAACTTGGGATCCCGGGCTGCAAGCTTCTCCCACAGGGTGAAGCAACCGCGATCCGTCGTGTCCCGGTCGAGCGTCGCGATCGTGGTGGTGTCACCCATGGTTGCATTCTGGGTCAGCGATCCGCTCGTGAAGAAGACGAGGTCGTCCCGCGTCAGCTCGAGGTGGCGGCTTCCACCTGAGTCCCGCACCGTCAGTCCGGTGACCACGGTCTCGCCCATCGTGTCCGCGAGATCCAGGTCCACGACGGTCGTGTCGGTCCGGAACCGGACGCCCAGTCTCTGCAGCCACACCACGAGCGGCTTGATGACCGAGTCGTACTCGTTGTACTGGGTGTGCAGGATCCCGGCGAGGTGGGTGATGTCAGCGGTGTACATCAGGAAGCGTCCCAAGTACCGCTTGACCTCGATGAGGGAGTGGTACTCGCGGAAGGCGAGCATCGTGCTCCAGCAATACCAGAAGATGGACGTCGTGAACTCGGGGCTGAACCAGTCGGTCACCGCAAGGCCCTCGAGCTCCTCCTCCGCCGTGAAGACGAGCCGCATCATCATCTCGGCGTCGTGGGGCGACATAAGGGCGCCCGAGGAGTCGCGGAGCTGTCCCTGCTTCTCCATCAGCCGGAAGTGGGAGTAGATGGGCTCGCGAAGATTCGCCCGATGGGTCTCATCGAGGATCGTCAGGCCCGGCGCCCGCAGCGAGGGCACCTTGCTGCAGAGGTACCACAGGCACTCCATGCGAGCCTCGAGCTCTCGCTCGCCACGGCAGGTGTAGCCGCTCGCCGAGTCACCGGCGGCATCCATCGCCCCGCCGACGAGGGGGCCCATCTCATACACCGTCACACTGCCGGCGGGCATGTGCGCGTCCGTGACGAGAAATGCGGCGGCGGCGAGCCCGGCGAGGCCTCCGCCGATGATGTGAGCCCGCTTGTCCTCGATCCCGTCAGGGGGGAGGGCGTTGATCCGGTCGTAGTTCCTCATCGCCAATCCTTTA
>JBAXUD010000637.1:0-1799 GCA_037129875.1 Mycobacteriaceae bacterium | reverse complement strand
GCCCTGATCGATGGCGATGTCCACCAGAACTGCGCCCGGCTTCATCTGCGCCACAGTCTCATTGGTGACCAGCTTGGGCGCTTTGGCGCCCGGCACCAGGACCGCACCGATCACCAGGTCGGCCTGTTTGACGGCGCTCTCCAGTTCCAGCCGTGAGGAGTAGCGGGTCTCGATGGCGCCGCCGTACTCGGCGTCGATCTTGCGCAGCGTGTTGACGTTGAGGTCGAACACCGTGACGTGTGCGCCCATGCCCCATGCGACGGCGGCGGCGTTGTCGCCGGCCATGCCGCCGCCGATCACCACGACCACGGCCGGTGCCACACCGGGAACGCCGCCCATGAGCACGCCGCGGCCGCCCTGGGTGCGCATCAGGTGGTAGGCGCCGACGTGGGCGGAGAGCCGGCCGGCGACCTCGCTCATCGGGGCGAGCAGGGGCAGTGCGCCGTCCGCGGTCTGGACGGTCTCGTAGGCGATCGAGGTGGTGCCCGAGGCCATCAGCGCATCGGTGCAGGGCCGCGATGCCGCCAGATGCAGGTAGGTGAACAGCACCTGGCCCTTGCGCATCTTGGGGTACTCGGGCTCGATGGGCTCCTTGACCTTCAGCAGCAGATCGGCTTCGGCCCAGACCTGATCGGCGGTTTCGACGATCTTCGCGCCGGCGGATGTGAAGTCCTCGTCGCCGATGGCCGATCCCTCGCCGGCTCCGGCCTGGACCATCACCTCGTGGCCGCGGTGTACCAGTTCGGCGACGCCCGCGGGGGTGATGGCGACGCGGTATTCGTTGTTCTTGATCTCAGTCGGGATGCCGACGCGCACAGTGACTCCTAGGTCGCGGATAGTTGGCACAAGTGTGAAGAAATTGCGGACCCAGGGCAATCAGTCCGACAAAGATTCGTTAAGATCGTCATATGTCCGAACGATCTTCGACGAAGGCGGGCTTCAAGCGGGACGAACCGAAGGATGTTCGGGCAGCGGAACTCGACGACATCGACCGTCGGCTGCTGACGATCCTGCACGGCGACGCGCGGATCTCCAATAGTGCACTGGCCGATGCCGTGGGGGTGGCGCCGTCGACCTGCCACGGCCGGGTCCGCCGACTCCAGGAACTCGGTGTGATCCGCGGATTCCACGCCGACATCGACCCCGCGGCGATCGGACTCCCACTGCAGGCGATGGTGTCGGTGACTCTGCGGTCCGGCGCCCGCGGAAAGATCCGCCACTTCGTCCAACAGATCCGCCGGCGCCCCCAGGTGATCGACGTGTACTTCCTGGCTGGTGCCGACGACTTCATCATCCATGTCGCCGCGCGCGACACCGACGACCTGCGCTCGTTCGTCGTCGACAACCTCAACGCCGACTCCGACGTCGCCGGAACCCAGACGTCGTTGATCTTCGAGCATCTGCGCGGCGCCGCGCCGTTGTAGATCGGGCTCCTCCGCCCAGGAATCGCCGCGGGTGGTGGAAGATGTTGGTGCTGCCGCGAATCCGCTGCGACGACGCCCACGCTCCGCCTAAACTCCTGGCAGGAGGTGTGGTGAGACAGGTAACGGCTGGGCCGAACCTCCACGGCGATGCGGTGCTTGAGGCCGCCTTCGAGCACATGTACAACGCCATGGTCATCACCGACACCAACTTCGATGGCGGCCCCTTCATCCAGCGCTGCAACC
This sequence comes from Mycobacteriaceae bacterium, assembly GCA_037129875.1. Lineage (GTDB taxonomy): Bacteria > Actinomycetota > Actinomycetes > Mycobacteriales > Mycobacteriaceae > Mycobacterium. The sequence continues at coordinate 132 of JBAXUD010000637.1, read as the reverse complement.
CGGCCTTCTGCGCGATGACCGGCTATACCGAGGAGGAGTTGATCGGCCAGTCCCCACGCATCCTGCAGGGGCCCGAGACCGATCGAAAGGTCATTGATCAGCTCAATCGCAAGATCCGGGCCGGGGAGTTCT
>JBAXUD010000636.1:0-1805 GCA_037129875.1 Mycobacteriaceae bacterium | reverse complement strand
ACGACCCCGACTTCGACATCACCTATCACGTGCGGCGCTCGGCGCTGCCGTCGCCGGGCAGCGACGCGCAACTGCACGAGCTGGTGTCGCGCCTGGCCGGCCGCCCGCTGGACCGCGGCCGGCCGCTGTGGGAGATGTATCTCATCGAGGGCCTGGAGGGAAACCGCCTCGCACTGTTCATCAAATCGCACCAGGCCCTCATCAACGGGGTGACGGCCTGCGAGATCGGTCACGTCATCGCCGACCGCAGCCGCCGGCCCGCCGATATCGGCGAGGACATCTGGTTGCCGGCCCGGGAACCGTCCGAGGGCAGGCTGGTCGCCGACGCGGTGGGCGACTGGCTGGCCCGGCCGGGACAGGAGTTGCGGGCGCTGCGGTCGACGGTCGTCGACGTCGCCACCAATAGCGGCGATCTGGCCGAACTCGGCCGTCGTGCGGCACACATCGCCCGGCGGGTGGCGCGCCGCAGCGCCCCGAGCAGTCCGCTGAACACCACGGTGTCGCGTCACCGCCGCTTCACCGTGGCTTCGGCGCCGCTGGCCGATTTCCGGCGCCTGCGGGCCCGCTACGACTGTGACGTCAACGACGTCGTGCTGACGGTGATCGCCGGCGCACTGCGCAACTGGCTGCTGTCCCGCGGCGAGCCGGTGGCCTCGAGTCTGACGGTGCGTGCGATGGCGCCGACCTCGGTGTACCCCGACGCCGAAATGGCGGCGTCCGGTCCGGGTCAGGCCATCAGCGAGGTCGCGCCGTTTTTGATCGATCTGCCAGTGGGAGAGGGCAATCCAGTGGTGCGGCTCTCGCAGATCGCGCATGCCACCGAATCCCATTCCGCCGTAGCCAGTCTGGTCGACGCGCGTACCATCGTGACGCTGTCGGGCTTCCCGCCGCCCACCCTGCATGCCATGGGCACCCGGGTGGCGACGCAGTATCCGCCGCGGCAATTCAATCTATTGATCACGAATGTGCCTGGACCGCAGGCTCAGATGTACATCGCGGGCGCGAAACTGCTTGAGACCTATGCGGTTCCGCCGCTGTTGCACGATCAGGTACTGGCCATCGGGGTGACGTCATACTGCGGGACGCTCTACTACGGCATCAATGCCGACCGCGACGCCATGAGTGACGTCGACGTCCTTCCCGAGCTCCTCGCCGAGGCGCTCGAAGAGCTAATCGACGCCGCGCAGTAACGGCCGCGTCGTACGATGCGCCGGTGAGCAAGGACAAGCCGAAAGACAAGAACGCCACAAAGGGCGGCAATGGCTCAGGCACGAAGGTTTCCAACAGCGTTTACGAAGCCGAACTGTTCCGTCTGCAAACCGAGTTGGTGAAGCTGCAGGAGTGGACAAGGGCCACCGGAGCGCGGGTCGTCATCCTGTTCGAGGGCCGCGACGCGGCCGGCAAGGGCGGCACGATCAAGCGCATCACCGAGTATCTGAGCCCCCGCGCGGTGCGCATCGCCGCGCTGCCCGCCCCCGGCGACCGGGAAAAGGGTCAATGGTATTTCCAGCGCTATATCGAACACCTGCCCACCAAGGGTGAGATCGTGCTGTTCGACCGGTCCTGGTACAACCGCGCCGGGGTGGAACGGGTGATGGGATTCTGCAGTCCGCAGGAGGAGGCGCTGTTCCTGCGCCAGTGCCCGATCTTCGAGCAGATGCTGATCGACGACGGAATCCTGCTGCGCAAGTACTGGTTCTCGGTATCCGAGGACGAGCAGCTGCGGCGGTTCAAGTCACGCCTGAAGGATCCGCTGCGGCGCTGGAAACTCAGCCCGATGGACATGGAGTCCATCTACCGCTGGG
>JBAXUD010000635.1:0-1817 GCA_037129875.1 Mycobacteriaceae bacterium | reverse complement strand
TGATCATGTACATGGTCCAGCCGGGCTCGGCCACGGTGAACTCGAAAGCGAACTCGGTGTCGCCGGCGGACACGACCGCAGCACGCCGCGCCCCCGGAACGGGACGCTCGACCGCGACGGGTACCTCGATCACCGAGTCGCCGGCCTCGGCCCGCGCCGATCCGTCGAGACCGTCACCGGAGATTCTCACGACAGTGGCCGCCGACCCTCCGGCCACCGACACCCGGACCACCTGCTGCGGCGCGTCCTCGCTTCCGACGAACAAGTCCATGGACTCGGCGCTGAGTTGCACGACGGCAAATCTACCCACACAGACAGAACCGCCGGACTCCTTCGGCGGAGCCCGGCGGATCTGTCTTCGGCTGGCTAAGCGGCTCTCGCCGCTACGACGTCACGATCGTGCGCCTCGCCCTCCTGCTCGGCGAATGCCGGGTCGTCCGCGAAGGACTTCAGGCGTGCGATGCGGTAGATCAGCAGGCCGTAGAGGCACTTGGCGAGGATGTCAGCGACCGAGTATCCGATCTGCTTGCCCACCCAGGCGTTTGCTCCCGTCCCGGAGAAGTAGATCGGGATCAGGTAGGCGATCGGGTACACGCCCCAGGTCGCGAACAGCAGGATGCGCATCTTGCTGACGGTGTCACGGACGGCCGGGGGCTGGCGGTCCAGGGACTTGGTCAGCTCGACGAACAGCACGTAGAGGATGTAGAGGAACGGGATGGTCGACAGCAGACCCCACACGTTGCGGGTGAAGTTGTCGTGGCTGATCTCGCCCGGGTAGCCCAGCGCGATCATCAGCGCCGAGGCCGGGATGAGGCGGACGAGCAGCGATCTCTGCAGCTTGCGGGCCAGGGCCAGCACCACGATCAGCTCGGCCAGCAACAGCGGGACGGTGAGCAGCCAGTCGACGTAGCGGTAGCCCTCGTTGAACGAGTGGCCGGCCGCCTGGGAGTACATGCCTCGACCGCCCACGGCCTCAGTGGTGAACGCATTCCGGAACGAGTCGAAGATCCGGAAGTAGTGGTACGCGGCGATACCGCAGACGATCGCCGACATCACCAGGGCCTGCCGGTAGCGCGGCAGCACGCGTCGCTGCGACACCACCAGGAAGAACGCGGTGAACAGCTGTGAGGCGATCACCAGGGACAGGAAGTTGTACACAGTGTCGAACTGCGGTTGCGTGAGTTGTTCTGGAATCATTGCTCACCTTCGGTTAGGACACGAGATCCGAGATTCGTGCTTGTGACGACTAGTACGATAAAGGTTGTCCACGGCTCGATTCCGGAAAAATCGGACGCGTCATCAAACCGTTATGAGTGATTAGGGCGCCGCCTGAACGGTTTGGCACACTGAGACCGATGAGTCCCACCAACGATCGCGACCACCACCGCGAGGTCGCCAAACTCGATCGGGTTCCGCTCCCAGTCGAGGCGGCGCGGGTCGGGGTCACCGGCTGGCAGCTCACCCGAACCGTCGCGCGTGTCCTCACCAAACTGCCCGCCAAGGGCAGCATCCAGGACAAAGCAATAAGAGAGATCCCTCAGGCATTCGCCGACCTTGGGCCCACCTACGTCAAGTTCGGCCAGATCATCGCCTCCAGTCCCGGGGCGTTCGGCGAGCAACTCTCCCGCGAGTTCCGCAGTCTGCTCGACGCGGTCCCGCCGGCCGACACCGGTGAGGTCCACAGGCTGTTCAAGCAGGAACTCGGCGCAGACCCTGCCGAACTGTTCGCCAGCTTCGACGAGCAGCCCTTCGCGTCGGCGTCCATCGCCCAGGTGCACTTCGCCACCCTGCACACCGGCGAGGACGTCGTCGTCAAG
>JBAXUD010000634.1:0-1817 GCA_037129875.1 Mycobacteriaceae bacterium | reverse complement strand
CAGTGCCCACTTCCGCGTGAGCCGATCGGACCCGGGACCTACAACCTCGTGGTCCAACTGGGCAACGTGCGTTCCGCGGCGGTGCCGTTCACCCTCACCGACGCACCACCGCCGCCGCCCGCCGAACCGGCACCGCCTGCCGGTGAGCCCGCGCCAGCGGCACCGGCTCCCGCCGGCTGACCTATTTTCAGCAGCCGGTCGGTGATCATCGACTCGGCCAGTTGCGACACCGCCGCCTACTGTTGGAGATCTGCCCGGCCGGTGAGGGTCAGCACCGCCCGCAGTGCATCGTTGACGGTGGCCGATTCGATGGTGCGCAGCCCCTTCGGCGCTGGTCCGCACCCCACCGGGACCACGGCGACGGAGAACCCCAGTCTGGCGGCCTCGGCCAACCGGCGATCCATCCCCGTCACCCGGCGCAAATCGCCGGCCAGGCCCACTTCGCCGAAGACCACCAGGGTTGGTGGCAATGCGCGGTCCACGACCGCCGAAGCCATCGCCGCCGCAACCGCCAGGTCCGAGGACGGATCGGTGAGCCGCATCCCGCCGACGGTCGACAGATAGATATCGAGAGTGCCGATCGGGACCGACGCACGCTTCTGCAGTACCGCGCTGATCATCGACACCCGGGACTGGTCCATCCCACTGACGACGATCCGGCGCGGCGCCTTGTCGTAGGTCGTCGCGGTCAGCAGTGCCTGAATCTCGCCGATCAGCGGCCGTTTGCCATCGAGTGTGACGGTGACGGCCGTGCCTGGCACCGGGTCGGCGCGCTGGTCCAGAAACAGCCCGGACGGATCGGCAACACACTCGATCCCCTTGTCCTGCAACAGGAAACAACCGACCTCGTCGGCGGCGCCGAAGCGGTTCTTCACGCCGCGCACCATCCGCAGCGCGGTGTTGCGGTCACCCTCGAAGTGCAGAACGACGTCGACGAGATGTTCCAGTGAACGTGGACCGGCAATCGCGCCTTCTTTGGTGACGTGGCCGACGAGCACCATCGCTACGCCCGTCGCCTTTGCCGCGGCGGTCAGGGCCGCGGTCACGGCGCGCACCTGGGTGACGCCGCCGATCACGCCGTCGGTGTCCCCGGCGACCATGGTCTGCACCGAGTCGACTATCACCAGGCTGGGACTGACTGCGTCGATGTGGCCCAGCACGGTCTGAACGTCGGACTCGGCGGCGAGGTACACCTCGTCGTGGGTACACCCGGTCCGTTCGGCGCGCATCCGGATCTGACCGGCCGATTCCTCGCCTGAGATGTACAGCGCCCGGCGGCCGTTCTGGGCCCACCGGTGGGCGACTTCGAGCAGCAGCGTGGATTTTCCGACTCCCGGGTCTCCGGCAAGCAGGGTGACCGAACCGGGCACCACGCCGCCGCCGAGCACCCGGTCGAGCTCACTCACTCCGGTGGGGAAGTGCCGGGTACGGTCCGGGTCTATCGCGGTAATCGGAACCGCCGGCGCCGACGGTACGACACCGCGCACAGATGCCCCGCCCACCGACGCCAGTGCCGCGACCTCATCCACAGTGCCCCACGTGCCGCATTCCGGGCAGCGCCCGAACCACTTGGGCATGGCGTGGCGGCATTCCGAGCAGCGGTACTGGGATCGAGGCTTGGCCACGCCGAGCACGCTAGCCGGTGGGTGCGACATCCGGCGCACGCGCGCGCGGGAGTCGCGGCTGACCTACTGGCGGGTGCCCTCGCCGGCAGAAAGGGGCACGGGCACGGTGGTCGAGCCCGCCTTTTCGAAGGTGAAGGTGAAGGGGTAGCTCAGTCCGTTGGTGATCGGCTTGCTCAACGTCACTTCCGCAAC
>JBAXUD010000633.1:0-1826 GCA_037129875.1 Mycobacteriaceae bacterium | reverse complement strand
CGCTGGCGGCCGCGTCGTCCCGATCGTTTTTACGTCTACCGAATGCCATCACAAACTCGCATGTCCGCCGGAGGAACCGTGGCCGCCCTGACCACGGGTGGTATCAGCCAGGCCCGCCTCGTCGAACGAGGCGACCTCGACCAGTTCGGGCAGTTCAACCTGCTGGACCAGCAGTTGGGCGATGCGATCACCCCGTTGAACGACGATTGACGTCTCGGGATCGAGGTTGATCAGCGACACCTTGATTTCACCGCGGTAACCGGCGTCGATGGTGCCGGGGCTGTTGACGATCGAAAGCCCGACGCGCGCGGCCAGGCCAGAACGCGGATGCACCAGGCCCACCATGCCTTGCGGGATTGCCACCGCGATACCGGTGGAAACCAGGGCGCGACGTCCGGGCGCCAATTCGACGTCCTCAGCGCTATAGAGATCGATACCGGCGTCGCCATCGTGGGCACGCGCAGGCATGGGGAGATCGGGGTCTAACCGAACCACCGCGAGACTGCTGGGCACGAGGGCAAAGACTACCCTTGGCCGCGTGTCTGGTTCGCAGGTCGTCACGCAATCGGTGCGGTACCGGGAGCGGCTAGGGGTGCCCTGGTGGTGGTGGCCGATCGGTCTCGGGTTGTCGGCCCTGCTGGCCGCCGAGGTCAACATGGGGGTGCGCAACCTCCCCGACTGGCTGCCCTACGCGATGCTCGCTCCGGTGGCCGTCGGCGTGCTGCTGTGGTTGGGACGCGTTGAGGTGCAGGTCATCAGCACCGGCGCCGAGGTGGAACTCTGGGCCGGGCAGGCGCATCTGCCGTTGTCAGTGGTGACCCGTTCGGCGGCTGTCCCGCGAAGTGCGAAGTCAGCCGCGCTGGGCCGTCAACTCGATCCGGCCGCCTTCGTGCTGCACCGTAACTGGGTGGGCCCCATGGTGCTGGTGGTCCTGGATGACCCCGACGACCCGACGCCGTACTGGTTGGTCAGCAGCCGCCATCCCGATCGGGTGCTCTCCGCACTGCGCAGCTGAGCCCCGGGCCGCCGGTCCTCAGGCCGCGCAGTCGGTGCAGATCAACGCGCCGTTCTTCTCGCTGGAGAGACGGCTGCGGTGATGCACCAGGAAACAGCTTGAGCAGGTGAACTCGTCGGCCTGTTTGGGCACGACGCGCACTGAGAGTTCTTCCCCGGACAGGTCCGCGCCGGGCAACTCGAACGACTCCGCCGACTCAGTTTCGTCGACATCGACCACCGCCGACTGCGCCTCATTGCGGCGGGCCGTCAGTTCCTCGAGTGAATCCTCCGAAACCTCATCGGTCTCGGTACGCCGTGGGGCGTCGTAGTCAGTAGCCATAGCCATCGTCCCTTCCCCTAATGCCCCTTGTGCGAACCTCAGCACGGCTTTCTATCAGCGACGAACGCCTGTGCCAAACGATTCGTGCCTCATACACGGAGTGTTTGGGTGTGAGTTACGTCACATTGCTTGCTGCACCGCCGCGACCATGGTCATCCGCACCGAGGGTGCCCACAGTAGCGGGTGCCTCTACAGTGCACACGTGGTCGCTGACATCACCCAGGGTTCGGCCGTGGACAAGAGCGGACAGCCCTTCCGCCGGCGCAATTACCGGCCGGGCATCATCGCCGTGGCCGTCCTGGCAGTTCTCACCGCAATGTCGTGGGCGTTCGTGCTGACCCGACCGGTTGACATGGGCCAGGCGGCCGCGTGCAACGCCCCTCCGACGCCGACCGATCCCGCCGCGCCGAAGCTGGGTCAGCTGGTCAGCGCCCCGTCGATGGTCAACGTGGCGCCTGCCAAGCTGGCCGACACCAAGATCCGGGTAATG
>JBAXUD010000632.1:0-1827 GCA_037129875.1 Mycobacteriaceae bacterium | reverse complement strand
GCCGACGCACATGACGTCTTCCTTGGGGCCGATGTTCCAGCCGTAGGTGGCGTCGTCGGCGTAGAACTGCGCCAGCGGCGTCCAGTCGCCGTTGCGCTCCGCCTCACGGTTGGTCTGCAGCCAGCGCTGCACGAAATCCTCAAGTTGCTCGCGGGATAACGCGGCCATTACTCACACCTCTTTCTCGACGATGACCAGGGCTCGGGTGGGACAGCTCTCGACTGCCCGCTCGATGTCGGCACGCGCGCCCTCGGGCGGCTCGGAGTCCAGGATCTCGACGGTGCCGCGTTTGGGAACCCGGAAGTAGTCCGGTGCCTCCAGTGCGCACATGGCGTGACCTTGACACAGATCCAGGTCCACCTCGACGCGGTAGGTACCCATCAGCCTCACTCCTCGCCGATGCGCCTGCGGTAACGGACCCGGGCGGGACGGGCCAGCTGCACGACCATCTTGGAGTGGTCGTTGCGGTAGCTCTCTGCCGGCTGGGCCATCTCAAAGTCATACTCCCGCAACAGCACCGAGAAGATCGCCTTGATCTGCATGGTGCCGAACGCCGCTCCGACGCAGCGATGCCGGCCAGCCCCGAACGGGATCCAGGTCCACCGGTGGATGACGTCTTCCTCGCGGGGCTTGTCGTAGCGGTCAGGGTCGAATGACTCCGGGTCGGGGAAGTCCTCGGCGATGCGGTTGGAGATCGCCGGTGAAGCGGCGACGAAGTCACCTTTGTGGATGGCGTGTCCCTGCACCTCGAACTCGTCCTGGGCAACCCGCATGAGGATGATCAGTGGCGGGTGCAGCCGCAGCGTCTCCTTGATGACGTTCTCCAGCTCCGGAATCTGGCGCAGCGCATGGAAACTCACCTCCTGGCCGTCGGCGTAGAGCTCATCGAGTTCACGGGTCACCTCGGCGTGAATCTCCGGGTGGCGCATGAGTTCGATCAGCGTCCAGGCCGAGGTGCCGGCGCTGGTGTGGTGGCCGGCGAACATCAATGAGATGAACATGCCGGTGATCTCGTCGGCGGAGAATCGCAGGTTGCCGTCGTCGCCGGGGATCGACACCAGCACGTCGAGCATGTCGCGTCTGCTCTTGTCGTCCGGCGGGTTGGCGATCCGCTGGTTCATGATCTCCTGGACCAGGCCGACCAGGCCGGCGCGGGCCTCGTCGCGGATCCGGAAGTTCTCGATCGGCAGGTAGGGGTCGACGTAACACAGCGGATCGGTGCCTCGCTCGAGCAGGTGGTAGTACTCGGCGAAGCGTGAATCGAGTTGTTCGCGGAACTTGCGGCCGATCAGGCAGGCCGTCGAGGTGTAGATGGTCAGTTCGGCGAAGAAGTCCAGCAGGTCGATTTCGCCTTCGTCGCCCCAGTTCTCGATCATCCGGCGCACCTCGCGCTCGATGGTGGCGGCGTGGCTCTTCATGTGGTCGCCGCGCAGGGCGGAGTTGTGCAGCATCTCCTTGCGGCGCTCGGGGCTGGCGTCGAACACCACGCCCTTGCCGAAGATCGGCGTCATGAAGGGGTATGCCTCGGCCTGGTCGAGGTCCTCGTCGGCGGCGCGGAAGAAGAACTCGTTCGCCTCCGCCCCGGTCAGCAGGATCACCTTCTTGCCGGCGAGCTGGAAGTAGCCGACGTCGCCGCACTCGTCGCGGACCCGCTGCATCAGCGCGATCGGGTCGGTCCGGAACTCCTCGAGGTGGCCATGTTCATCCTCACCACCGGTAACCCGTTGGACTTCTTGTAATCCCCGGTCGCTGCGCTCCTGCCCACCGTCTTGTAATCCCCGGTCGCTTCGCTCCTGCCCGCCGTCTTCTAATCCCCGGTCGCTTCGC
>JBAXUD010000631.1:0-1831 GCA_037129875.1 Mycobacteriaceae bacterium | reverse complement strand
GTCCGGGCAGAGCGGGGCGTTTCGCCGCGCCCGGTCGGCGCGGGCCGACGAAGGGGCCGGTCGCGACACCTGCGGTCGCAAGGCGGAAGGGAGTCGCGGCCGGTGCGGCCGCGGTGGTCGGCCTGTCCCCCGGCCCCCTCGGCGACCTGCTGCAGGCCGCTGCGCTGCAGGTGCTCGGCGTGCGCCAGACCCGCCAGTCGGTGACCATGCCCAGCGGGGCCACCGGGACCATCGCGGCCGCGGCCGCCACCCCGGCGCCCGCCGCGGCGATCAGCGCCCCGGTTCTTCCGATAACCGTGGGATCGGCGAATTCGTTCACCACGTTCCTGGGAACCACCGCCGCCGGCTCGGTGACCACCAACGGCCACACCTGGGTCGCCGACCCGACAACGCATCTCTACACCACGACCACCGACCTGGCCGCGGAGTGGAAAACCAACTACGCCCAGATGAAGGCCGGAGACGGATTGTCCCTCAACAACATTCAGCGTCTGGAGGGCAACGCGGAGGCGGTGTTCGAGAACACCGGCCTGAAGAACCTGACGGCGGCCCAGCAGGCGGTGGACCGCCAGGACGTGCAACGGCAGTTCGACGCGATGTACGCGGCGATGGTCGGGGCCGGAGTGGACATCACCAAGCCGCTGACCCAGCAGCAATACCTGGCCACCGAGACCGTCCTGCAGACCAACCCGACGCTGGAGGAACTCGGCATGCAGGGGCACGGGCTGAACCTCACGGGCATCGCCCGCTATGCCGGCTACACCACCGACTTCCAGAACACCGTCGACGCCCAGACCCTCTATGTCGGCGGAGGGCTGAACAACGGTCGGAATGCCGTCACGAACTTCGTCGACGACAACATCATGTCGCACATGCCGTTTCCCTCTGTGATCAACAAGGGGGTGCCCTGGCAACTCAACCAGGCCCTCGTCCTGGAGCACACCGTCGCCGACTCGGTTGCCGCGCTGAACACGTCGATGACGAAGACCTACCTGAGCAGCGACTTCCTGCAGCCGCCGCAACTGGTGCTCCAGACGGGCAAGCAGGTGTTCACCAACGGTCAGGCCATCAATTTCACCCTGCCCGCGGGCACCTTCGTCGACCTGCAGGGTCAGAATATGACCTACACCGCCACGCTGGGCCTGGGAATCGCTCTGCCGTCGTGGGCGTCATTCAACATCGCGACCGGACAGTTCACCGGAACACCTCCGTCGGGCACACCGTCGGCCCGCGTCTACGTCACCGCGACCAACGCCTCCGGGCTGAAGACCGCCGAGTCCTTCGACGTCCAGTTCACACAGCCCGCGCCCGTGATCGTCAAGCAGACTCCCAACCAGACGGCCGTGGCCGGAAAGGGGTTCTTCCTCTTCCTGCCGGCGAACACCTTCGTCGACCCGCTCGGGCAGTTCATGACGTACTCGGCCACCGGGCCCCTGGGCGCGGCCCTGCCGTCGTGGCTGACCTTCAGCCCCGTGATCAGACTGCTCTCCGGCACCGCCCCCGTCGGCACCACATCGACGACGGTCGTGGTCACCGCCACCAACTTCTGGGGGGCCAAGACCTCTGAGTCGTTCGCGATCATGGTCAGCTAGTGGTGTGGCGTTGCCGTGTCTGCGACACCTCCGATTAGCCTCCGGCGAGGTCCCAGCCGTCGTCTGCGAGCAGCCGTTCGGGGTGGTGGTAGTCGTTGGTGGCGGCGGGAAGCGGGATGTGCGGCGGTGCAAGCCATTCGGTGGTTCCGTCTCGGCGTTTTCGGGTTTTCCAGCCGCCGGGTGTGATGAGCCGGTGGTGAGCGGCGCAGGCGAAGGTGAGCAGGTCGATGTCGGTGCGG
>JBAXUD010000630.1:0-1831 GCA_037129875.1 Mycobacteriaceae bacterium | reverse complement strand
TCCAAGGATGCGATCGGATTCGCCGACGCCGCCGCAGGCTGCAGCAACGTCCGATAAAAGCAGATCGATCCCGGGTTACAGTCACTCGACCACCCAGGAAGCTCTGGCCCTTCGATCCGGGCCAGCGATTCCGGAGAACGGCGACAAAGCGGCCGAGTTAACCTGCAACGCCCCAAGCTCGGCCGCGTCACCCTTGTCGTTGCTGGCGGCCGGTTTTGCTGTGGAACAAAGTTCCGCCTCCCTGACCGCCTCGCCAATGAAAACCAGTACCGGTCCCTCCGACAAGCTCGCTGACACCGAAGGGGGGAACATGTCGTTCTGAGCCCCTCTGAGCCGCCTCGGCGTACGCTCCGGCGATGGGTGGCTCATCGAAGAACCGGTTGCGGGTCGGAGCGGCGGCGTTCGCGCTCGGGTTGTCGTTGGCAGCACCTCAGGCGGCGGGTGTGGCCATGGCCGACGAGGGCAGCACTGGTACCGAAAGGCCGTCGGTGTCGCCGGGTGCGACCGCGGCCCCGGTGGGAGCCGGTCGGTCCGCAGTGTCTGCCGGTGCGCCGGCTCGGCGGGCGGGCCGTCCAGCCCGATCTACGTCGGCTCCAACCGTTTCAGCAGCATTGACCGATCCGGCAGTTCCTGCTCCGGCAGCGGTAACCGATCCCCTGACCGGTGCCGTTGCGGTGGCCAGGGGCGGATATCGGGCGGGCAGGGACGGGGCTGTGGTTGCGCGGTCCCAGTCGCGCCAACATGGGTCCGCGACAACACCGGTGACGCTTACGTCGGCGGGTGTGGACCCGGCCGGTGGCCCATCGACGGTGAGCCCCGTCATCGGCGGCGTACAGCCAGCCGCAGCGACGGTGTCGGTGTCAAAGCCAGCCGCAGCGGCGGTGTCGGTGTCAAAGCCAGCCGCAGCGGCAGTGTCGGTGTCGGCCCTCGCATCGGCGGCGGTGGCCGGCAATGCAGGGCTGCCCTCTGCTAGGGCCCAGACCAGTTCCGCAGCCGCACCGAGCGAGACTTTGGGGCCTGCCGGGTCACTGGTCCAATCAATTCGAACAACACTCACCCAGCTCCTCGACGCAGCCACCAACCGGTTGCTGGATTTCAACAACCCAATCACCGATTTCCTGGCCGGGGGGGTGTGGCTGGTGCGCAGAACCCTGACCCACGTGGGGGCCGACGTCACCATCGGCGGCGACGCCGCGTGTGTAGCCACTAAGAACTGTGGGGGCCTAGACCTCAGGGGCGTGGACTTGCAAGGCCAGGACCTCTCCGGGGTCATCTTCAGCCAGGCTAACTTGACACGCGCCATTCTGAAGAAGACGACAGTCGATGGAACGAACTTCACTCAGGCGATCATGAACTTCGCCAACCTCAGTGAGGCGAAGGGGAGCGGGGTGATCATGGTGGGGGCGAAGCTGACCGACGCGGTCCTCGTCGAAGCGAACCTTCCAGGCGTGGAAATCACCATGAGCGATCAACCCGGCGTTGGCCGTGAATTCGCGTACCTGACCAGGGCGAACCTGACCGGGGCGAACTTGACCGGGGCGAACTTAGACGCGTACCTGACTGGCACAATCCTGACCAGGACGAACCTGACCAACGCGAACCTGAATGGGGCGGACCTAACGGACCCTGCCGACCTCACCGGGACGATCCTGACCGGGGCGAACCTGACCGCGGCGAGGTTGACCGGCCTGAACCTCGGCGGCTACGACCTCACCGGGACGAACCTGACCAGGGCGATCCTGACCCGGACAATCCTGACCGGGGCGAACCTGACCGACGCGAACCTGACCGGCCAGAACCTCACCGGCTACAACCTCACCGGCACCACCCT
>JBAXUD010000063.1:0-11841 GCA_037129875.1 Mycobacteriaceae bacterium | reverse complement strand
GACTAAGGCCTGGGCCACGGCTGTCGTCGCCTTGGACACTGATTTTGATGTGGCCGGGGTCGGCGCGGTGGGGCCGATGTCAGTCGTAACGGCCACTGAGGACACGACGGGTGTCGAGGACAACCCCGCCGTGGCTGCTGTCGAAGAAACCATCGGTGTCGAGGACACCCCGGTGGAGCTCACCGGGGTCGGCGTGGCTGTCGGGCTAGCTGCCACCGATGGGCCCGACTTCACCCGGGTCGCGGCGGAGGCGTGGGGTGCCGCCGCCGCTGACACCGTGGGCGGTGTCGCCGCCGCACCCTTGGTTGAAGTGGGTGACCCGCTGGAGTGCCGGGACGACCCCCGGGTAGTCGAGTCCGACGCGGTGGGGCCGTGGCTACCGGCAGACCCACCGGGGGGCGCGGCGTAGGCCACCCCCGACCCGACCGCCAGGGCCGCACCCATACCCAGGGTGAGCGCACCCACGCCCAGCCAGGCATACGGCTGCCGCTGCGGGCGGCGGCGGCGAGCCTTGGTCGAGGTCATGCTCATCGTCTTGTTCGCTCCCGACATTGTTGGCACCCTCCGTCGTGCGCTCAAGCAAACCGCAGCCCGGGGCTGACATGGCGCTCATCACGCGCGGCTTGCCGGTCATCAGCGGAGCGAATTGTCTGACGGTCTTCTTATATCACGCCGATGACACACCCGCAGGTGGTGTTTGGCGAAATGTTCTTGTATCGAGCAAACCATCATGGTGTTGCGGTCGCACGTCGAAGGGCACCGGCTGAGCACGCATCGCGGGGCGAACACCCGGACTCGCCTGTCATCTCGAGCGTCGTCGCTGGGGCTCCTTGGGTTGACGACTCCCCAGTCCAGCCAGATTGCTGCTGAACGTCAAGCAGGGCGATTTTAGTCGGCGTCGCCCACAAGGCGGCCGGTCGATGCTTTCCTGCCCGCTAGTGGTCGCAATTCTTTAGATTCGGACACGGGGCCGCGAGGGCCTCAGCTGCTCAGGGAAGTCCAGCTCGCACCGTCGCAAAAGTTGTTCCAAAACAGTTGTCGCATAACTTGTGGTTCTGAGACTTTTGCGACATACTCGTATCCATGAGCGCAACCGCCACCACCGCCACCGGAGTCCAGCTCGGCTACGCCCGTGTCAGCACCGGTCACCAGAGCCTCGACCAACAGCTCGACGCCCTCGCCGCTGCCGGGGTTGAGAAGGAACGGGTCTACTCCGACAAGCTCTCGGGCAACTCGACCCGCGAGCAGCGTCCCGGCCTGGCGGCGCTACTGGACTACGCCCGCCCCGGTGACGCCATTGTCGTCGTGGGCATCGACCGCCTGGGCCGTAACGCGGCAGAGGTTATGCAAACGATCCGTGACCTTGGTGAGCGCAACATCGTGCTGCGCTCGCTACGGGAGGGCATCGACACCTCCAACGCGACGGGTCGGATGGTGGCGGGCGTACTCGCCAGTCTGGCTGAGCTTGAGTTGGAGTTGGGCAAGGAACGGCGTTCGGCTGCGCGTGAGGCCCGCCGCGCTCGCGGGCAGGCGATTGGCCGACCCAAGGCCCTGAGCCCTTCTAAGGCCGCGTTAGCTAAGCGGATGCAGGCATCCGGGGAGCCGGTGACGACTATCGCGGCGGCTCTGCACGTCAGCAGGGCCACCGTCTACCGGGTGCTGGCCGAGCAGAATGCTGGCTGAGCGCAGGTGTCCACACCTCTAGGCTTCGCTTCGACTCAGCCTCGCACCTCGCGAGGATACTGAGTAAAGGGTCCTGCCACTCCGCATTCGCGCGGCTCGTTAGCTTGATGAGCGCATCGACCGCTCGCTGCGCAAACCGTCCCAAATCGTGAGTCCTGCGTGGGCTTCGCTCCGTCGTAAAATGCGACAGTTGCTTGTCCACAATCGTGTGCTCCGATTTCGTCAACACCACAGAACCGCTCCAGCCCTTAGTTGTGCAGTATTCAGCGGCGTAGCGGTCACTTGCTTTGAACCCACTGGTCGGCAAGTCACCGGTTCCGTACTTGAAGAAATCGTTAAGTAGCCGTGCATGGACAAGAGCGGACTCCATCGCCGCGAGATAAGCCACGGCGCGGTCGTTCGCCCAGTAATAGCCATCTGCGCGCACGGTGTTATTCGCGGGGGTCAGTTGGTACTGAGCCAGCATCCGTGGGGTGGCCACCATCATGGCCATCTCATAATCAAGATGACGTAAGGACTCGTCGAGGGTGTCGCGTCTAGCCATGTCCAATTGCAACACCTGGACGACGGCCTCGGCTAACCAAATAAAAGTCGAGGTTGGCTCTTAGGTGCGTCGTCGCTGTCACGACGCTGTCACAACTGCTGGGAAACACGCAGGATTCCCCTGGACTTAGGTGGACACGTTCCCCCAGTTGGGAGCCACTCGACGGACGGCCCCGGACAGCCGTGAACGCATCAAACCGACTTCCCAAGCTGAATACGCGGGTTCGATTCCCGTCATCGGCTCCACGAAAGCCCTGGTAGGGGCGCTGCTCGTCAACCGGAACCGCCCCGGACGAGGCCAATTTTGACCGTCGTTTGACCGCGGCCTGGCGACGCTGGGTCCTCGAAACGGTTTGCCCGCATCAACCGCACCGACGACTGGCCCGAGGATGTCCGCGGTCCTGCTCGTGTCCCATGGAATGCGAAGGACCCAACGACGTTTGCAGGCCGCGAGGGAACCTATAACGAAAACGGGGTTTTGTTATACCTTGTGCGGATGGACCCAACAAGGTTTGTAGCTCCTCAATGGGGCCGGGCGGTGTCGACAGGGGGACCAGCTGCCTACCATGCTTTCGAGCCCGTAGGGGTCCGACGTGAGCTATCGCTTCGGCCACAAACCATCATGCTGCTATCAGACGCGGACGCAGCCTTAGGCCGGTTAGCCGGCTCAGGACGGCTCCTTCCCGACCCGCACCTGCTGGTCAATGCTTACATCACCCGAGAAGCTGTTGCGAGCTCTCGTATTGAGGGCACTCAGGCCTCGGTCACGGAGGTATTCGACGCCGCGGTCACCGGCACGTCAGCGCGAGCCGACGTGCAGGAAGTCAGGAACTACGTTCTGGCGCTACATCATGGACTGACCCGCCTTAAAGAAGGCTTTCCCATATCGCTGCGCCTCGTCAAAGAAATGCACGGGATCCTGCTAACCAATGTTCGTGGTCAAGAACGAACACCCGGGGACTTCCGCCAAACGCAGAACTGGATTTCGTCGCCAGACAATCAGCCCCGCACGGCTCGTTTCGTGCCCCCAACTGTCGAGAACATGTGGAAGGCTCTCGACGATTGGGAGAAGTATCTGCACGACGACGATCCCAAGCTGCCTTTGTTGATTCGTTGCGCTCTGATGCACTACCAGTTCGAGACAATCCACCCGTTCCTCGACGGCAATGGTCGCATCGGCCGTTTGTTCATCATCTTGTACCTCGTCGAACGGGGTCGGCCGCCGACGCCGCTCTTATACATATCTAGCTACTTTGACCAACGTAAAGAGGAGTACTACGACAGGCTCCAGTTCATCCGTGAACGTGGAGAGATCAATGAGTGGCTCGATTTCTTCCTCGCTGGGATTGCCGGGCAAGCAACTGATGCAGTCAGCCGGGCTGACGAATTGGCCGACCTTCGCGAGAAGTATCGGTTGGCCCTTCAAGGAAGCAGGAGCCGCGCGATCGAAGTGGCAGACCTGCTGTTCGCTAACCCGATCATGACTGTCAAAGCCGTCCAAAAACGGCTGGATGTCAGCCAGCCTGGCGCCACCAATCTCCTTCGAACCCTCACGGCCGAGGGGATTGTCCGCGAGGTCGGCGAAGGTCCGGGGACTCGACATCGCTGGTTTGCAGACGACATCCTCCGGGTTCTTGACGCCTAGTCCAGTGTCAAGCGGTGGTGTCACATCAATGCCATAGGCTGCCCGTGACCGCAGTAATGGCACAGCTTGGACCTGGGCAGACTTAGCCGGACCCGTCCATCCGACTTTTCCCAAGCTGAATACGCGGGTTCGATTCCCGTCATCGGCTCCACGAAATCACTGGTAGGGGCGCTGCCGGATACTAGTCCGTTTTACTGTGCCCCCAGTGGGACTCGAACCCACACTGTGCGGATTTTAAGAACGGACTAGCCGCTTCCGGCGTAGGCGAAACGATTCGGCGGATTCGTCATATCGGCTGTACGACAGCGATTTTGAGCGTTGCCAGTACGACTTCGGGCAACAAGATCACAATGGCAGCGGCCTGCGCCGTCGCAATAGTCAGTGTCGGCAGTGTCGGCAGGGGTGCTGGGAAAACCTATTCCGTCGCAATCCCGTAGCCCCCACGCAAGTCCGTATGGGCGGCCTTCAAGACTTGTTTGCACAGGTCCACCAGCGCGTCGACGTCGAGGTTCGACACGTCGCCGAGTCTCTGGAGCCACAAATTTTCTTCTTGCTTCAGCTCATCCCACTTCTCTTCACCGCTGAGGATTGCCAAATCGTCTGGCGGGGCGTCGGCGGCAGTCTTGACCAGTTGCCTCTTGCAGGCATCCAGCTGAGTCAACGAATAGCCGTGCTCGCGGAATTGGCGGTCCCATTCGTCGAGCACCAACTCGGTGAGCTCACGCACCGGCGCTGACGCATAAATCATCAGCTCGGCGATTCCGTCGTCGAGTCCCAGCCGTCCGCGGAATTCGTACAACTCTCTGAGGGCATCAACACGCCGTTGACCGGTGGTCTCTTCCGTGACTTCGATCCCTGCGCGTGGTTCTGCTCCCCGTTTGACACGAAGGGTCGCGGAGATGAGGTTCTTCAACGCGGCCTTCTTGTCCTCGCCTGCTCGCTTCTCGTAGTCGAGGACCAGTGCGTGGATTCTTTCTTCTCGCTTGGATTTCGCGTCCAGGCGCTTCGTCCATATGGCCACGGTCGCCGTTGACACCACTGACGCGAACGGCACGAGAGTGGTGGTCAGTACGGCCGTGACGCTCATAACGATGCTGCGATTCTTCGCGGTCTGTGCGTCGAGGCAGCTGTGGAATTAAGCAGCCTGACAAGCTCGGTTTTCATTTATCCAGTCTGCCTGATTTCGCCCACCACCCACGACGGTTTGCACGGTCCGGTCAATTCGGGCAGGACGTCAGAGCTGTCGCTCAGCGCTTCGAATGCGTGGTTGGCCGTGAGGTGCCGTTAACTTGCGGCATGAGCTTGAATCCGACCTCCTCGTGGGGCGAGTCACCCGTGGGTACCACCGCCTCGGGGCGAGCGCCCGCGCAAGCAAAGAACCGTCGCCTGCGAGTTCTCCGGCCATGGCCCGCTGGGCGGCTATCGGGTCACCCTCGCCAATCCGGCTGCCGTCCACGAGTACCAACCCGGACACGGCGTAGGGCTGCACCCGGCTCGCCTCCAGCACGACACGGCAGCCCATGCTGTGGCCCACCAGGATCGCCGGGCGCAACTCCAGTTCCATGAGGGCTCGCGCTACCGCAATGCCGTATGCCTCGATGGTGCATTCGGCTGGTGTGCCCGGGCTCGATCCATGCCCGGGCAGCTCGCATACGACGACCGTGGTCCGCGTCGCAAGCGCGTCGACCTGAGCCTGCCAGTCCGTCCCATCACACGCGAACCCGTGCACAAAAACCAGCGGAGGGTCGCCGGTACCTGCCTTGGTCATTCGCATGCTCGGAGCTCCTCCTGGGCTGGCGTTCACCCAATCACCGTCCGTCCGCGTTGCGGTGCGTCCAGATCTTGTCAGGTCTGCTGCAGATGCAGAGCAGGTTCCTTCGCAAGCTCATCGATTGGTCGCGATCGAGTTGACCGGTGCCGGCTGGTTCAGGCGAGCCGGTACGGCGCGCCCAATTGCCCTCCGTGTGTGGCGTACCGGCGTTTGGCTCGCCCAGCGGAGATCCGCCAAATTGGCAGCGTCCGGACCTACGATCGTCACGGCACCAGATGCAGTTGGGTGCGGCTGGTCGTGCAGCATTTAGTGGCCGCCTTGGAGGTCCTCACATGGCTCTCGGTCGTTCGATCCGCCGTTCTACCGGACCGCTGCCGAGGCGTCGGCCGCTCCCGGCTGAGCAGCTCGCGTATGTGGTGGCCTTTGACCGCGCCGCGCAGAAGAATGACGCTCTGACGGCTATCGATGTGAATCCGGAAACCGCTTTCCCAAGCTGAATACGCGGGTTCGATTCCCGTCATCGGCTCCACCAAAAGCCCCGGTCCCGTTGTTCGTCAGGATCGCTGAGTCTTGAAGGCCCGCCAAATGCTGTGCCATGCCTCGTCGTTGGCAGGCTCCAGCTCGAGTATTCGATAGCCGACGTCGAAGTATTCGGGCCGCACGATCGCGGCCGCGAGGTTCGCCGGGATGAAGCCGTCGACCACCAGGGAATCGGGGTCGAGGGAGACCTGCGGCGGCTGATAGCCGATGGCGGCGAAGTTCAGCCTGGCGATCTCCGGTTCGAGCATGTGATTGATGAACAGGTGAGCCAAAACGGGATTCTTTCCGCCCCGCAGGGTCACCATCAGGTCGTTTTCGACCAGTCCCTTGCCGTCGGCGGGAAACCAGTAGCGCAGGATGTCGGGACTGACGCCCTCCGGCAGGAAATTCTTCGCATTGATGATGTCGCCGGACCACATCTGGGCCACGCTGATCAGCCCTGCGGGCAGGTCGCCGAACATCGTCACGGAGACCGCCGGCGCGGTGTTGGCCCGCATCTCGGTCAGTGCGTCCCCGACCTTTCCCAGATCGTCGGCCGACGAGGTGTTGACATCGGTGATGCCGAGCTTCAGGAGGACCATGGCCATGGCGGTGTGCCAGTCGTCGATGACGGCTGTCTTGTTCTTGTATGCCGGATCCCACAGTGCGGCATAGGGATTCTTCAGCGCAGCGATGTCGGCGCGAACCTGGTCGGTTCGCCAGCCGATTCCGGTGGTGTAGACCGTGTAGGGCACGGTGTAGCGCCATTCCCGGTCATACCAGGGGTTGCTGAACACGGGCCACAGGTTCTTGATATTCGGCAGATAGCTGTGGTTGAGCGGCCGAAGCAGTCCGCCGGCCGCCAGTAGGCCGATCTGGTCGTAGCTAGGGGTGTAGATGTCGTAGTCGACGTCGCCGCCCTGGATCTTGGTCAGCGCCTCGTCAGTGTTGTTGAATGTCGAGATCTGGACCTTGGTGCCGTACTTCTTCTCGAAGGTCCTGACCGCCTCGGGTGCGATGTAGCCGCTGTAGGTGTACAGGTGCAGGGTTGCGTCCTTCTCTGGGCCAAGGCCTTCCGAGATCGGCGCGTTGTCCGCCGGGATGTCCCAGGTGATGGGCTTGTCCGGCGCGGCGATCGTCAGGCTGGGCCCCGGTTTGGACTGCTCGGCTTTGGAACACCCGTCGAGAACGACAGCGAGCGATGGTGCTCCGGCTGCCAGCAGGGCCGCGTGCTGGAGGAACCGTCGGCGGTTCGGACCGGGTCGACTGGGCGCTGGCATCCGCACCTCCGCGCTTCGGGAGTCTGGTCGCTCGGTTGGACTCTGACATAGACCCTCATCGAGCGCTGGTGAATATGCGACCATCGGTACAAGAATCAGGCGCGACATCCGGTTCGGAGAGGAGTCGGGATGAAAACGCCGCCCTCGCATCGTCCCCCACGGCGATCGGCCGTCCTCCTTGCGACAGTGCTGTTGGGTCTGACCGCGGCTGCAGGGCCCTCGATGCTGCCGATCGCCCGCGGGGGTGAGGTCATCACCGGTCCGTACGCATCGTTGCTGGCGACATCGACGAACTTGGGCCCTTCGAGCGCAACCGATGCGCAGCTGACCGTGACACTCCCGGCAGCGCAGCGCCCCGGGGTACTCATCCGATGGGCCGCGCCCCAGGGGCTCGCAGTCCGGTGGCAGGCCGGCCAGGACTGGGCGATCGTGACCGGGTCGGCGGACAACATCGCGGCGGCTTTCGACGTCCCGGTCCGTGACTTCAGGGGTCGGCAGGGCCAGCTCTTCTACGCGTCTCCTCTGCAGCCGGCGCTGCCGTCCGCGCTGCGCGGCGACGTCACCGCGGTCGGGCGGATTCTGAGCTACCTCCCCCACCGGATGGCACACCCGGTGTTGCCGCGGGACGTGCCGAGGCCCGGACTGAACCCGATGGATCTGCTGACGGCCTACAACGCGAAGCCGCTGGCGGAGGCCGGCTATAAGGGTCAAAACCAAACCGTCGTGATCTTTGGGTTCGATGGGTTCAACCAGAGCGACCTCGACATGTTCGCCGACACCATGCAACTTCCGCGCTTCACCCCCGAGGTGGTCGGCGGCCCGCTCGGTCCGGCTCACGCGGAGACGGTCATGGACCTGGAGGTCGTGCACGCCATAGCCCCGGATGCGCGGGTCGTAGTGGTCAACGCCCGTCCGACAGTCGAGGGCGGCGGCGGAACCTTCGAGAAGATCGGCCGGATGTTCGACGATGCGGCGCAGCGCTACCCACGCTCGGCATGGACTTTGTCGATCGGGTGGGGATGTGAAGCCCTGATCTCCACTGCCGACGTCGCCCCCGTGCGTGCAGCACTGGTCAAGGCGCACCACCAGGGGATCACCGTCTTCGATGCCAGCGGCGACAACGCGGGACTGGAGTGCAAGGGCGGCAAGGACTGGTCGTCCCCGCCCGGCCCGGATGACATCGGAGTGGACACGATCGGATCGTTGCCGGAGATGACGTCGGTCGGTGGAACGACGCTGTCGACCGATATGCAGGGTCGGTGGATGGAGGAGTGGGGCTGGATAGACCCTCCGCTTTCCCAGGGGTCCAGCGGTGGCGTATCTCGCTTGTTCCCCCGCCCGGACTATCAGGGCGGACTGCCTGCCGAACGGGGTGCGGAGAACCGGCTCGTCCCCGACGTGTCCGCGGTGGCCGACCCGTTCACCGGTGTGCAAATCGTGGTCGATCAGAATCTGAGGATCGGTGGCGGCACCTCGCAGGCGGCACCGATCTGGGCCGGCATGACGGCCCTGATGAATCAGTACATCGTTGACAACGGCGGCCAGGCCATCGGCGATATCAACCCGCTTCTGTATCGGATGGCACAGGGATCGCAACTGCCCGGATTCCGGGACATCACGGCCGGCGGCAACGCGGTCGACACTGCCGTCAGGGGCTACGACCTGGTTACCGGGCTGGGAAGCCCCAATGTGGCCAATCTCGCCCGCAATTTGCTCGACGCCCAGAAGGCTCAGTCGGCGGCTTCCGACAACCTGCCTGACGGAGGCTAGGTGGCGTCGGCCCCCTGCCCCGCGTGCGGAAAGGACGTTCCGGCAGGACAGTATTGCGCCGCCTGCGGTACGCGGCAGTCACCAGGTCCCAGGGACGGCAGGCTCCGCGTCAGTGCCTACGCCGCATCGCCAAAGGAGCGTGTCCTTCGCCCCTGGGTGACCAGTTCCCTGTTTCCGCAGCTGCCGCCACGTTCGCGCGTGCAGTTCCGGGTCGGACTGATCATCGTGGCGGTGGCGGCTGCAGGATTCGCCCTGCTGCGTTGGCAGGTGCCGGTAGTCGCGATCTCCGTGTTCGGGCTGCCCGTTCTGTTCGCCGTCTACCTGCGCGAGATCGATTCCCGGAGCGACCACCGGGTCCGGTATTTTGCCCTGGCCGCGGTTCTCGCTCTCGGATTGGGAGTGGGCTGGGCGCTCATTGCGGGTCCGATCGTCGCCGACGCCTACCACGCTGCTTTGGGTGGGCAGATGACCGTCGCGCAGCTTCTCCTGTGCGGGGTGGCGATCCCGATCACCTTCGGGATCGCCATGGTCGCCCCGGCGGCCTTGGTGCGCGCCGTGGACCGCTCGAGCGGAGAGTCACTCGACGGCTTCACCATCGGCGCAGTGGGCGCGACGGTCGTCAACGCCGCCGCCACCGCCACGCTGCTGGCCCCGCAGTTGGCGATGGGCGTCACCGCTGAGAGCCACTCGGTTGGCAGTCTGCTTGCCGAGGCGATGGTCGAGGGTGTCGCGTGGCCTTTGGGTGCGGTGGCCATCGGTGGCCTATTCGGAATTGCGCTGTGGTTCATCCCGAATGCCAATGCCCCCAAGCGATTTCGCAGGACCATCGTCATCCCGGCGGCCCTGCTGGGGGCCGTGGCCTTCTCGGTCGCGATGGGAATCGTGGATGTCGCACCGCTGCCCTTGGGTCCCTACATCGCACTGCAGCTGCTGATCGCGCTGTCGGCGGTGTTGGCGGTCAGGATCGTCGTTGCCGATGCCCTGCTGAACGAGTCGACGGACGACACCGGCGAACAACTGCTGTGCGCGGAATGCGATCACGTGGTCGCCCACATGGGGTTCTGCAGCGACTGCGGCGTAGCAATCCGGGCGGCGTCGCGAACGTCTCGGGCCGTGCGGCTGGTCCGGCCGGTCTCCCCGGGAGAGGAGCCGGACGGGGCCTCCGCCATGGTGCCGCAACGGACGGCCTCCTCTCTGCGCGTGCTGGGATCGATGGTCGCCGGTGTGGGCACCGCGGTGGCCGTTGCGGTGGCGGTGGCGGTGTTCATCAAGCCCGCCCCCGCCGCCTATGCGTGCCCGCCTGATTGCGGCGGGCCGACATTAGGTAAGCCGGTCGAAAGCAACCCGCGCTACAGCGGGGACAACGGGGCATTCTCCGTCGCCTATCCGGGCGAAGGTACCGCCTACGAGGTGACGTTCGATCCGCCGGGGATCAACGGCGTTCAGCTCAAGTACGTCGCCGGCGATACCGGCATGCTGACCCTCTTCGGTGTGCCGGCCGGGGGTCGCACACCCAAGCAGATCGCACAGGAAGTCCTCGCTACCAAGTACCCGGGCGCCGCCGTCGCCTATGAGATCCCCAACGCGTCAGTCGGTTACGAGCCGGGCTACGGGATCGTCGCCGACGTCTACCCGCGCGACTCGTCCAGCAGCTACAACAGGCTCCGCGTGATCGTCATGGCGGCGATCAGGCATGACTACGCGTTGATCGCGACGGCCGCCGGCCCCTATCACGAGTTCAGCCCGAATTATGGCACTGGCCATCCGTCGGGGGCCAACCTCGAAGTCGCCATGGACATGGGCAAGTACGTCAACAGCTTCCGGTGGTACGGCGACCGGTACGCACGACCGTCGTAATCGCCTGCGTCCGTTCGCCATCAGCCCTGAAGGGGCTCTGATTGCCGCCCTGTGGAGCGCACGAGTTCGACTGGCTGGCAACGCCTAGGCGAAGACGCACTGCAGCAACGGCTTTCGCGCAGGTGGCCCGTCCGCGCGTCATCTCTATGTTCGGTTGGGCGGGAATCGCTGCTGATAATCCTTCGGTGAATTAGCCCGAACCGTCATAATCCTTCTGTGAATTCACCCGTCGAAGAACCCCTTGCACAGTCGCTCAGCGACATCACGCGCCGCAGCGGTATCGCGGCACTGTTCAGCGCCGGCCTTACGGGGGACGGCCACCATTGGGAACTGCGCTCGGCAGCAGGCGAACTCCTCGCAGTCACCGCCCGAGTGCACAAAGGAGGTCGAGGCGCACAAGCGTTCCGGAAGGTGCTGTCACTCACCGGATTGGATGCCGGTAACGACATCCATGCAGAACTGCGCGGCGCCCAGGGACGCGTCCTGGCACGGATCAGTTCGACCAATGCTGCGCCGGCGAACGTAACGGTCCTCGACGATGCGGGCGCCCTGGTCGCCAAGAGCATCCGCGACAAGACCCTGCTGTTGAAGGTCAAGCACCCGGACAAGTTCGTCGTGGTCGACGCCGACGACCAGGTCACCTGCAGCGTGGATTGCGAGAGTGACCCACCCTGGCAGGTTCTGGACGGCGACGGTGCGCTCATCGGAGAACTGCTCGCCGGAAAACCCGGGCCAACTCTCTCGCCGACATGGACAGACTGGCTCGATCCGAA
>JBAXUD010000629.1:0-1835 GCA_037129875.1 Mycobacteriaceae bacterium | reverse complement strand
CAGGAGTTTTTATGCAGGGATTCGCCGGCAAAGTGGCAGTTGTGACCGGGGCCGGTTCTGGCATCGGCCAGGCACTCGCCATCGAGTTGGGCCGTTCGGGGGCCTCGCTGGCCATCAGCGACGTCGACACCGAAGGCCTGAAGGTCACCGAGGACCGCCTGTCGGCGATCGGCGCGAAGGTCAAGGCCGATCGCCTCGACGTCACCGAGCGAGAGCGGTTCCTGCTCTACGCCGACGAGGTCAGGGATCACTTCGGCAAGGTCAACCAGATCTACAACAATGCCGGTATCGCCTTCAGCGGCGACATCGAGATCACGCCGTTCAAGGACATCGAGCGGGTGATGGACGTGGACTACTGGGGGGTGGTCAACGGCACCAAGGCTTTCCTGCCGAATCTGATCGCCTCCGGCGACGGTCACGTTATCAATATCTCCAGCGTGTTCGGCCTCTTCGCGGTGCCCGGGCAAGCGGCCTACAACTCGGCGAAGTTCGCCGTCCGGGGCTTCACCGAGGCGCTGCGCCAGGAGATGATCCTGGCCCGCCAACCCGTCAAGGTCACCACGGTGCACCCGGGCGGGATCAAGACCGCCATCGCGCGCAACGCCACCGCGGCCGAAGGCGTGGACTCCGCCCACCTGGCCGAATGGTTCGACAGCAAGATGGCCCGCACCTCCCCGGAGCGAGCGGCGCAGATCATCCTCGACGCGGTCGCGAAGAACAAGGCTCGCGTCCTGGTCGGCACCGACGCCAAGATCCTCGACGCGTTCGTCAGGGTGACCGGCCCCGGCTACCACAAGGCGCTGGTGGCGTTGGCACGCCGGGCGATGCCTCCCACCCGCTGAATCAGCGCCCCAGCGGGTTGGCCGTCAGCCATTCCTCGGCCACCGCACGCGGGTCGGCGCCGCCCTGAACCTTCGTCGTCATCTGCACCAACGCAGCGGTGTCGAGCACACCGGCGATCTCGTTGATGGCGCGCAGCTGCATCTGGTCGAGTTCGTTGCGGCGGTACAACGCGACGACGTTCTGCGCCGGGATCAGCGCCGGCTTGCGGTCAACCAGCACGACAACGCCGCCGGGAACATCGGTTGCGGCGGTTCGGGTCCAGGCCGCCGTGACTGCACCGCTGCGTAGCGCATCGAAAAGCATTGCTGCCGTGCCGAATTCCCGCGGCGACCGCAAAGTGCAATCGCCCACTGATTCGGGCGTACTGCTGCCGGTCGGGGTCCCGACGCTCACCCGGGAACAGTTACGCACCAGCGACGCCAGGTCGCGGCCGCCCCACGCGGCCGCAGTGGCCTCGGTGACCGCCAGCGCAGGTTTGTCTTCGGCCGCCGTCGCGTAGTCACCGGCGGCCACGCCCTCCGGCAGCGCCCCGACCATCGCCCGGTACACCTGCTCGGCGGAGCGGGCGGCCGATTCCGGATCGAATCGCGCCAGCAGGCGACCGGTGAAACCGGCTGCCACACTGACTTTTCCGGTATCCAGGGCAGCAAGTGGGTCATCGGAGACCTCGACCCGCGCAGCGGTTCCGTAGTACCGCAGACCGGCCGCGTAGATATTGGCCAGCAAGGCGTTCTGCGGGTCGGCCGACGCCCCCACGGACAAGGCCGGCCCGGTACCCCCGGGAGCGCCGCAGGCGACAGCGAACACCGCCAGCATTGACAGCAGCAGACGCCGGCCCGTACTCGCCCTCACGGCGATTCGCTCAGACCTCGGCGACCGCGGCCACCGCCGCTGCGACCGCCGGTCCCACACGCGGGTCCAGCGGGCTCGGAACGATATGGTCGGCAGCCAGGTCGTCGCCGACGACGGAGAAAATAGCCTCGGCCGCAGCC
>JBAXUD010000628.1:0-1838 GCA_037129875.1 Mycobacteriaceae bacterium | reverse complement strand
ACGACGTGACGTACGGGTAGGTGCCGTGGTCGACGTCGAGCAGGGTGCCCTGGGAACCCTCCAGCAACACGGTCTCACCGGACTCCAGGGCGTTGTTGAGCAGCAGCCGGGTGTCAGCGATGCGGTGCGCGAAGCCCTCCGCCTGAGCCAGCAGAGCGTCGGTGATCTCGGCCGGGTCCAGGGCCTTGCGGTTGTAAATCTTGACCAGCACCTGGTTCTTGAACTCCAGCGATGCGCCGATCTTGGCGGCCAGCAGGCCGGGATCCAGCACGTCGGCGACCCGGATGCCGATGCGGGCGATCTTGTCCTGATAGCACGGACCGATTCCGCGGCCGGTGGTGCCGATCTTCTTACTGCCCAGATACCGCTCGGTCACCTTGTCGATGGCGACGTGGTAGGGCATCAGCAGATGGGCGTCGGCGGAGATCAGCAGCCCCGAGGTGTCCACACCACGATCGTCAAGCCCGCGCAACTCGGTCAGCAGCACACCGGGGTCCACCACCACACCGTTGCCGATCACGTTGGTCACCCCGGGGGTGAGGATGCCCGAGGGGATCAGATGCAGGGCGAAGTTCTCCCCGCTCGGGAGGACCACCGTGTGGCCGGCATTGTTGCCGCCCTGGTAGCGCACGACCCACTGCACACGACCACCGAGTAGATCGGTGGCCTTTCCTTTGCCCTCGTCGCCCCACTGGGCGCCGATCAGCACGATTGCCGGCATGGCTGATCCCGCTCCACTCCTGGCTATTGTGTCCAGCCGGTGAGCCACACTATCGGAGCGCAGCAACAGGAGTGCCTTAGATGACCGCCCAGCTCGAAACCGGGATCACCGTGGTGGTGTTCGGCGACCGCCGGCTGCCCCGGCCGCTGGCCGCGCTGCCTGTGGCGCGAATCGATGAGCCCGTGGGTATCGACGCCGCACTCGACGGCGTCCGGCGGCTGGTGGTGGCGGGCTCCGACGCCGATCTAGCAGCGGTGTTGTCGGTGTTGATGCGCAAGGAACTGCTCGATATCGAGGTGGCCCACGTGCCGGGACGCCTGGGTGCCCGGCGGGCGCTGTCCGGGACGGCGCGGCGAATACCGCTGATCCGCGACGACACCGGCACCGCACTGGTCGGAGCTGCGCTGTGGTTACCGCCGGCCGGGGCGGCGACGATCCGCGGCGAGACGGTCGTGGACGACGCGGTGCTGTTCGACGGCGAAGTCGCGGGCGTGCGGATCGAGCCGACGCCGCAGATGCCGGGATTGCGCGCGACGGTGCTCGGCGGCCGCCGGAATCGGTGGGTCACCGGGCGTGCAGCGCAGCTGGGCACCACGGGCACGCGCGTGGTGCGCGATGGCGTGGCCGGCCCTCGCGAGGTGAAGCGGTCGACCTTCTACCGGCACACCACCGGGTGGCTGCGGGTCGGCTGATCAGACCTTGACCAAGGCCGGGCGAAACAGCACCCGGGTTCCGTTGCGCGGCAGCAGAACCGGCGCGGCGTGCCATGGTGGGCTCTCCGGGCGGTCACTGACCGGCTCGAGTTCGCCTTCCCGCAGCAGCGTGTGCAGCACGGTGATGAGTTCGCACATCGCGAAGGCGGCGCCGATGCAGCGTTTGATGCCGCCGCCGAATGGAATCCACGCCGACGGCTGGGGCCGGGCACCCAGGAAACGCTCCGGACGGAACTCGTCGGGATCGGGATAGGCCTGCGGGTCGCGGTTGATGACGTCGAGCAGCAGGACGATGCGGGTTCCCGGCTCCAGCGTGTAGTCGCCGAGCTGGTAGCGGCCTGCCGTCATCCGGCCGGTGATGGGCGCCGGCGGCCACAGCCGCAGCGTCTCGTTGATCACCGCTT
>JBAXUD010000627.1:0-1840 GCA_037129875.1 Mycobacteriaceae bacterium | reverse complement strand
GCGACATGTCACCTGCCGGGTACCGCTGGCAAATGTCGGTGGTGTTGGCCGCCACGCCCTTGTTGTTGAAGAACAGCTTGGCGTGGTTGGGCCACTGGAATACCAGCGGGTCGGCGTAGATGTTGGTGGCCAGCTCCTCCGACCAGGCCCGACGCTCCTCCGGCGTCTTGGCGAAGAAATCGTGGATATAGTCCTGCGCGGCCTGCTGGATCTCCGGTGACTTGTTGTTGTAGTCGATCATGTAGCGCTCGTAGTAGACCGGTTCCACATCGCGGGCTGCGGCCATGACCTGTTCGGCCGTACAGGTGGTGATGATCATCCGGTGCGGGATCGGATAGTCGTCGGTGGCGTCGGCGGAGGCGGCGGCCGGGTGCACGACCGCCGGAACGGCCAGTGCCGCCACCGCGACTGCTATCCGGGCCCACCGGGGCGTGACTGTCATACCTCTCATCATGAACCTCCTCAGGCTCCGGTGCTCACGGTGTCGCGGTGGCGTTGCGCCGTCTCGACGGCAGTCGGTTCCGGCCATGGCTGGGGGACCGGGCGCTGACGGACCACCTGCGGCCACCAGAACCAGCGGCCGAGCAGTGCCGCGATGGACGGTGTCATGAACGAGCGGATCACCAGGGTGTCGAACAGCAGGCCCAGCGCGATGGTGCTGCCGACCTGGCCGGCCACCCGGAGGTCACTGACGAGCATCGATGCCATGGTGAAGGCGAAGACCAGACCGGCCGAGGTCACCACCGCGCCGGTGCCGGCCATCGAGCGGATGATGCCGGTGTTGATGCCCGCGTGGATCTCCTCTTTGAAGCGGGACACCAGCAGCAGGTTGTAGTCCGAGCCGACCGCCAACAGGATGATGACCGACATCGCCAGCACCATCCAGTGCAGGGGCACGCCGAGGATGTGCTGCCAGATGAGCACCGACAGGCCGAACGACGTGCCCAACGACAGCGCGACGGTGCCGACGATGACCGCTGCGGCCACGACGCTGCGGGTCAGGATCAGCATGATGACGAAAATCAGGCACAGCGAAGCCAATCCGGCGATCAGCAGGTCGTAGTTGGCGCCGTGCTGCATGTCATTGTACGCCGAGGCGGTGCCGCCGAGGTAGACCTTGGAGCCCTCCAAAGGGGTGCCCTTGATCGAGTCGAACGCAACATTCTTGATCTTGTCGACCAGCGCCAGACCCTGCGGGGTTGCCGGGTCATTCTCGTGAGAGATGATGAACCGCACCGATTTTCCGTCCGGTGAGATGAACATCTTCATCCCGCGCTTGAACTCTTCGTTCTCGAAAACCTCAGGCGGCAGATAGAAGGAATCGTCGTTCTTGGCGGCGTCGAAGGCCTGGCCCATGGCGTTGGCGTTGTCCTGCATCGCCTGCATCTGATCCTGCAGACCGCCCATGGTCGACTGCATGGTCATCATCATGTTCTTCATGTTCTTCATGTTCTCGATCATCGGCGGCATGACCGTGAGCATCTGCGGCATCAGCTGGTCGAGCTGGTCCATATTGACGACCAGCGAACCGAGGTCGTCGCTGAGCTTGTCGATGCCGTCGAGGGAATCGAACACCGACCGCATCGAGTAGCAGATCGGGATGTCGAAACAGTGCGGCTCCCAATAGAAGTAGTTGCGGATCGGCCGGAAGAAATCGTCGAAGTCGGCGATGTGGTCGCGGAGTTCGTTGGTGGTGGCCACCATCTCCTTGGTCTTGCCGACCATGTCGTGGGTGACCCCGGTGAGCTGCTGCATCAGCCCGTACATCTGCTCCATGTTGTCGACGGTGGCCTGCATCTCGTCGCCCATCTTGAGCATGTCCTTCATGCGGTCCTGCATG
>JBAXUD010000626.1:0-1840 GCA_037129875.1 Mycobacteriaceae bacterium | reverse complement strand
ACGGCAAGCCGATGATCTCCCGCCTGGAGTCGGTGCGATGAGGAACCTGGCCCGGGTGCTCGCCTTCGATGTCGCCGCACCCCTGGCCGCGATCTGCGCCCTGCTGATGATCGGCGTGATGCTCGAGTGGCCGCTGTGGTGGGTGTCGGTGTGTTCGATCCTGTGCCTGCTGATCGTCCAGGCGGTACTGGTCAATATCGTTCTGTACCGGCGTGATTCGGTCACGGTGGGCACCGACGACGACAAGCCCGGCCTTCGGCTGGCGGTGGCCGGCGTGGCGGCGGCGGCGCTATTGTCGGCGGCGGCGATCGGCTACAACAGCTGGGTGAAGCCGGACCGGGCCTTCACCGCGGACTCCGCCGATGTCGTGCGGATTGCCACCGAGGTCGCCGAGGCGACCGCGACCTTCACCCCGTCGGATCCGAACTCCTCGATCGATCGGGCCGCCTCGCTGATGGTGCCCGAGCGCGCGGAGGCGTTCAGGGCACAGTTCGGTTCGGCGACCGCCGACATGGCCAAGGGCAGCATGTCCGCACAGGCGCTGACGGTCTCGGCAGGACTGGAGGCGCTGGGGCCGTCCTCGGCGAGTGTGGCCGTTCTGATGCGCGGCACCCAGAGCGCGCCCGGTCAGGAGCCCAGTAGCGCAGTGCTGTCGCTTCGGGTGGCCCTGTCCAAAGACAGCGGCGGTTGGTTGGTGGTCGACGTGTCGCCGATCAACGCGCGCTGATTTGCCTAACGCGCCGATTTGCTAAAAACGCCGAATCCTCGACAAATCAGGGTGCCGCCGTGCATACTTTCGTGGACTTTTGGCAAACTTCTGCACACTTGAGGGGGACCTGAGATGACCTCAGCACAGTCCAGCGCGGCCCGACCGACCACTCCCGGCGCTGCTTTGCTGCGGCCGGTGACCCCGGCACGTTATGTGGGCCGGGTGGGAGCGCTGGCCGTCGCGTTGGGGATCGGCGCATGGGTCGCCTACGCACCCACGATGGCACAGGCTGATTCCGGAACCGAGGGATCGATCCCGTCGGAATCCGCCTCTGCGACAGCACCGCGGGCGAGTGCGCACTCACGGGCGCCGCGAACGGCAGCTCGTCCGTCGGCGCCACGTGCGGCGTCCACCGCGCCAAAGTCCTCGCCTGCCGTCGGCCGCGGCAGCCTCGCCGTCGCGGCACCCGCGGCGGTTCTTGCCGGTGCATCCGCAGTGGGCCTGCCGCACGCCGACACCAAATCCGTTGCACCGCAGGCGGAATCGTTGGTGGGAACGGCGTTGTCCCACGCGCGGCGGGAGAGGAGCAGCGCCTCCAGGAGTGCAGCCGAAGTATCGGCCAATTCCGTGG
The DNA here is from genome assembly GCA_037129875.1 of Mycobacteriaceae bacterium. Taxonomy (GTDB): domain Bacteria; phylum Actinomycetota; class Actinomycetes; order Mycobacteriales; family Mycobacteriaceae; genus Mycobacterium. The sequence continues at coordinate 500 of JBAXUD010000626.1, read as the reverse complement.
TGGGCACGCCGACGGCCGCAGCGGCGAGCCTGGGTAACCCGGTCGCTGATTTCGTCCGCTTCTTCATCGGAAACGGCACCGCCGATAACGTCAACGGCGGCCTGTTGATCGGCAACGGCTTCAACTTCGATGCACTCTCCTGCACCGGTGGCTTGGCCTGCAACGGCGGCACCGGCGGTCTGATCGGCAACGGCGGCAATGGCTTCAACGGTGGCAACGGCGGTTCGGCCGGCTGGTTCGGCAATGGCGGCGCCGGCGGTAACGGGTTGACCGGCGGTAACGGAGGCAACGGTGGCAATGGCGGCTTGTTGATCGGCCGCGGCGGCCTCGGCGGCGTCGGTGGCAACGCGACCGGGGCAACGGACAGTGTCGCCGGCAGCGGTGGCAATGGCGGCAACGGCGGGCTGCTGGCCGGCAACGGTGCTCGGGGCGGAGGCGGTGGTTTCGGTAACTACGGCGGCTCCGGTGGAACGGGTGGCAACGGCGGCAGCGTCGGCGCG
>JBAXUD010000625.1:0-1852 GCA_037129875.1 Mycobacteriaceae bacterium | reverse complement strand
CCGGCGCCGGGATATCGACGTGGCCGCCTACCTGCCGCACTCGCCGCTGCGGGTGTACGTGATGGGCCGGCGCGGCGCCGACCGGGAAACGGCCACGCCGGAGGATCTGGCGCTGATGCGCAAGCTGGCTGCCGAGGCGATCGAGGTGGGCGCCCTGGGGGTGTCGTCGTCACGGTTCGCATTTCACAAGACTGGAAGCGGAGCGCCCATTCCGACGTATGGCGCTGCCTACGAGGAGATTTCAGCGATCGTCGCCGGGGTGGCCGACGCGGGCGGCGGGCTTCTGCAGTTCATCCCCGATATCGCGGCCGGCGGCTATGAGGGTGTGCTGCACGAGGTGTTCGAAGCTGCCACCGACGTCGGGGTCCCGGTGACCTTCACCCTGACGACGGGAAATTCCGGGGAGCCGATCTGGCCGGGTGCGGTGAAGCTGATCGAGAAGTTCAACGCGGCAGGCGCCGATATCACCGCCCAGGTCTTCGCCCGTCCGATCGGGCTGGTGATCGGGCTGGAGCTGACCGCCAACCCATTCGTCCTCTATCCGAGCTACCAGGAGATCGCTCATCTGCCGTTGGCCGAGCGGGTCGCGCAGATGCGCAAACCCGAAGTGCGCCAGCTCATCCTGGCCGACAAGCCCGGCGAAGGCCATCCGTTCATGTACTTCGCACAGTCCTGGCAGTGGATGTTCCCGCTGACCGAACCGGCGAACTACGAGCCGCCACCGGAGGACAGCATCCTGGCGCGGGCGAAGGCGCGTGGTGTCAGTCCGCTGGAGGAGGCCTACGACCGACTGCTCGATGACGACGGCCACGCCATGATGCTGGTGGCCCTGGCCAACTTCGAGAACAACTCGCTGGACACCGTCGGGCAGTTGCTGCGCCGCGACGACGTGGTGCTCGGCCTGGGTGACGGCGGAGCGCACTACGGGATGATCTGCGACGCAAGCTATCCCACTTTCGTGCTTGCGCACTGGGCCCGCGACCGCGCGACCGGGCGGCTGTCGGTCGCCGAGGCGGTGCGGCAGCTGACGTCGGTGCCGGCGCGGGTGGCGGGCCTGGCCGATCGCGGCCGGATTGCGCTGGGCTACAAGGCCGACCTGAATGTGATCGACCACGCGCGGCTGACACTGCACAAACCAGTGATCGTCCGCGACCTGCCGGCCGGCGGCCGACGACTGGACCAGACCGCCGACGGATACGTCGCCACGATCGTCTCCGGCGAGGTGATCGCCGAGAATGGGGTCGCGACCTCGGCCCGGCCGGGACGGCTGATCCGCGGGCGGCAGGCGGCGCCCACTTCCGCCGAACGTGGGCCTTATGCCGCAGATCCTGCGAAAACGTCTGCATAGGGTCCACATTCGAGATTAGATCGGGCAGCCGGCGGCGCGTAGCTTACTGCGGACCCTCGCCACGATGACATCTGGGCGGGAAAGCATCCGGGCGCTGACGCGCACGATGGTCCACCCGGCAGCCTCCAGAAGAGCGATGCGCTCGATATCCCAGGCGCGTTGCGCGGCGTCCGACCAATGCTGCACACCGTCGTACTCGACGGCTACTTTCCATTCCCGCCAGCCCATGTCGACCCGGATGCGCAACGCCGGAAAGCGGATCCCGCGTGCAGGCAGATTCACCCGATTCTGTGCATGAGGCCCACACTGGGGACAACGAAAAGTGCCCGGCCCCTGTGGGGCCGGGCACTTTTCGTGAGCGGACTTAGAAGTCCATGCCGCCCATGCCACCGGTCGGGTCGCCCGCGGATGCGGTGGCCTTCTCCGGCTTGTCGGCGACGACGCACTCTGTCGTCAGGAACAGCGCCGCGATGGACGCCGCGTTCTGCAGCGCCGAGCGGGTGA
>JBAXUD010000624.1:0-1857 GCA_037129875.1 Mycobacteriaceae bacterium | reverse complement strand
ACTAGTTCAGCCCTTGCGGCCCAACCGGCGCCAGCCGTGCCCGGCGAAGGCCCGCATCGCCACCAGCGCGAACTTCGCCTGCTTACGCGGCGCCGAGTACCACATCATCTCCGACTTCTGGGTCGGGATCCGCGGAGCGGTGATGGCCTGCTGGCGGCAGAACTTGATCAGGCCGTTGGCGCCGCCGGAGCGGTAGCCCATCCCGGAGTCCTTCCAGCCGCCCATCGGCAGCGTCGGGCAGAACACATTGGTCAGGGCGTCGTTGATGTTCACCGCGCCGCACTCCAGGCGGCGGGCCACCCGCTCGCCGCGGCCGGTGTCGCGGGTCCACACCGTGGCCGACAGCCCGTAGCGGGAGTCGTTGGCCAGCCGGATGGCCTCCTCCTCGTCGGCGACCTTGACCACCGGCAGGGTGGGCCCGAAGGTCTCCTCGGCGATGCAGCTCATTGACGCGTCGACGTCGGCGAGCACCGTGGGCTGGAAGAACGTGCCCACCCCGGTGGGCTTGCCACCGGTGAGCACCCGGGCGCCGGCCGCGACGGCCTCCTGGACGTGCCGGTCGACGATGTCGCGCTGGGCTGCGGTGGCCATCGCGCCGGTGTCGAAGGTGAAGTCGGTGCCGGACTCGCTGCCCTGCTGCATCTTGGCGACGTTGGCGGTCAGCTTCGCGACGAACTCGTCGTAGATCGGGGCCTCGACGTACACCCGCTCCACCGAGATGCACACCTGGCCGGCGTTGAACATGCCTCCCCAGGCGATGCCGTTGGCGGCGCGGTCGACGTCGGCGTCGGCCAGCACGATTGCCGGGTCCTTACCGCCGAGTTCGAGGCTGAACGGGGTCAGCCGCTCGGCGCAGGCCACCGCGACCTTGCGCCCGGTGGCAGTCGATCCGGTGAAGTGGACGTAATCGGAGTTCTCGATCACCGACGCACCGGTGGCGCCGTAGCCGGTGGTCAGCCCGAGCACCGGCGGGGCACCCACCTCGTTCCAGCCCCGGACGAACTCGACGGCCGAAAGAGGCGTCACCTCAGAGGGTTTCAGCAGAACCGCCGCACCGGCGGCCAGCGCGGGCACGACGTCCAAGCCGAGCATGGCCAGCGGGAAATTCCACGGCTCGATGATGCCGACCAGCGGATAGGGCCGGTACACGGTGGTGAGCTTCTTGACCTTGAACAACGGGCTGTGCGCCTTGGGGTGCTTGTCGGAAAGGAACTCCTCGGCGTGGCTGGCCCAGTAGTTGATGGCGTCGGCCACACCGACCGGCTCGAGGGCGGCGTCGATGCGGCTCTTGCCGGTCTCCGACATCAGCACATCGGTCAGGTGGTCGGCGTTGTCCAGGATCCAGTCCTGCCATTTCAGCATCCACTTCTTGCGGCCGGCGCCGCCCATGGCCTCCCAGTCCTGCTGGAAAAGCCGCAACTCGCGGGCCTTGGCGGCGACCTCCTCCGGGCCGTCGACCGGCACCGAGCCGGCCACCTTCCCGGTGGCGGGGTTGAGCACCGTGATGGTGTCGTCCTTGGGTTGCACTGCGGTCATTGACGGTTCCTCCGGGGCATGTCAGGGGCTTGTCTCGATGCTATCGCCAACCCGTTCATCAGAACAGACCGACCGGTTGGTCGCCCTGCTCAGAAGGCTCGATGAGCTGCGGATCGTTGTTCTTCACGTTGTTGACCAAGGTCGAGACCTCCCGCATGGCCATCGCGGCGATGCCGGGACAAGCGGCGAGCAGATCGCCGGGCGCGGGGGCATCGGGGTCCAGCCAGCGGTCCCAGTCGGCCTCGCCGAGGACCAGCGGCATGCGGTCGTGGACCTGCGCGAAGTCCCCCGCCGCGTCGGTGGTGATGACGGTGCACGTCA
>JBAXUD010000623.1:0-1866 GCA_037129875.1 Mycobacteriaceae bacterium | reverse complement strand
GCTCGACTCAGCGGGAGGAACGACGGGCGTCTTGTTCTCCGGCTGCGGGGTCTGTGTGGTTTCGGTCTTGGCGGTGTTCTTCGCCGAGCCAGGCCCACCGAAGAGCCAGAAAGCCGCACCGGCGATCAGCGCGATTGCAAGCAGCGCGATACCGAGGGCCAAGCCCCGGCGCCGCCAGTACACCTGGGATGGCAGCGGGCCATGCGGTTCGAGATCCAGCACGTTTCCACGGTAAGGGCAGGTCACTGTAACTCGTCCGACCCCGCCCGGCGTGTCGCCTTGTTCGCCGGAACGCTTACTTACTCGCCGATGTCGCCGAGGTGCTCGCGCAGCGTCACCCGGCCGTCGGCGAGGCGGTAAGTCAACCCGACGATGGCCAGCTCACCACGGTCGACCCGGTCGGCGATCGCGATGGACCGCGCCAGAAGCTGAGTGCCGGTCTCGATGACATGGCGGGTTTCGAATTCGTCCACCCGGGTCAGTCCTTCGCGGCGGCCCAACATGATCGACGGAGTTACCCGCTCCACGATGTCCCGGACGAACCCGCCGGGCACCCGGCCCTGGTCGAGGGCGTCTAGCGTGGCCTGCACCGCACCACAGCTGTCGTGGCCGAGCACGGCGATCAGGGGAACTTCGAGGACGGTCACCGCATACTCAATGGAGCCCAACACCGCTGAATCGACGACGTGGCCGGCGGTGCGGACAACAAACATGTCCCCAAGACCCTGATCGAAAATGATCTCCGCGGCCACGCGGCTGTCGGCGCAGCCGAACACCACCGCAGTCGGCCGCTGCTCCGCCGCGATATGAGCCCGATGCTCGATGCTCTGGCTGGGATGCTCCGGGGATCCCGCAACGAACCGCTCGTTACCCTGCTTCAGTGCCAACCATGCTTGGGCAGGAGTGGTGTACGCCATGGGCCGTATTGTGCCCTGCCACTGAGGTGACCAGTCGATGAGCATCCCGGCCGCAGATCTCGTCGAGTGGTACGGCGACACCCGGAGAGACCTGCCGTGGCGGGCACCGGGGGTGACCGCATGGCAGATTCTGGTGAGCGAGTTCATGCTGCAGCAGACACCCGTCGCGCGGGTTGCGCCGATCTGGGTGGACTGGGTGGCGCGCTGGCCTACACCGTCGGCGACCGCGGCGGCAGGAGCAGCAGACGTCTTGCGGGCCTGGGGCAAGCTGGGATATCCACGGCGCGCCAAGCGGCTCCATGAGTGCGCTGCGGTGATCGCCGCCGAACACGGCGATGTGGTCCCCGACGATGTCGATACCTTGCTGGGACTGCCGGGGGTCGGCACCTACACCGCGCGTGCCGTCGCCTGCTTCTCCTACGGAAAACGCGTTCCGGTGGTGGATACCAACGTGCGTCGGGTCGTCGCCCGCGCAGTCCATGGGCGCGCCGACGCCGCCGGCGCCTCGACGGTGCGCGACCACGCCGACGTTGACGCACTCTTGCCGGATGACGAGACTGCGCCGGTGTTTTCGGCGGCGCTCATGGAATTGGGTGCGACCGTGTGCACCGCACGCTCACCGAAATGCGGGGTGTGCCCGCTCAGTGTGTGCGCCTGGCGGGCCGCCGGGTTTCCGGCCGGCGACGGCCCGGCCCGCCCGGTGCAGCGGTTCGCCGGGACCGACCGCCAGGTGCGAGGGAAGCTGCTCGACGTGCTTCGCGCGAGTTCGGCTCCGGTGCAACGCGCCGCGCTCGACGTGGTCTGGCTGACCGACCCGGCGCAACGCGACCGTGCCCTGGACTCGCTACTGATAGACGGTCTGGTGGAGCAGACCATCGACGGGCGATTCGCCCTGGCAGGCGAAGGCGACGATGCCGGCCCCCCGGGCCGGAGGAGAAGCCGAGCAGAC
>JBAXUD010000622.1:0-1874 GCA_037129875.1 Mycobacteriaceae bacterium | reverse complement strand
TCGGCCTCACCACGGCCGGGTTGCCGCAGGCGGCCTACAGCGCATCGAAGGCGGCTGTGATCGGCCTGACCCGCGACCTTGCCCAACAGTGGAGCGGCCGCAAGGGAATTCGGGTGAACGCCTTGGCTCCCGGCTTCTTCGCCAGTGAAATGACCGACGAGCTCAAGCCCGGCTACCTCGAGGGCCTGATGCCGCGGATCGTCATGGGACGGTTGGGTGACGCGGCCGAACTGGCGGCGACGGCGGTGTGGCTGGCCTCGCCCGCCGGCGGATATGTCACCGGGCAGACAATCGTGGTCGACGGCGGGCTCACCATCGGCTGACGCGGCAGAGCCAGCGCAGATCGACCCACGCTGGTCCGTCGTCGGGGCACTATGGGTACTGTCAGCGTTCGTGACTGTCGGAGAACAAGTCCAGTCCTCGCTGGACCACTGGAGCGTTGGCGACGGGCGTTCAGCCCTGTGGCACGCCACCGCGGCCCTGGACGAGACCGCGAAAAAACGCTACCCGGGCCTGGATAAGGAATCCCGGTTCAAACGGGTCATCCGTGACGACGTGGACATCTTCGCGGCGATGACGGCTCCCGACATCAACTTGGTCGAGTCGCGCTTTCCGGTCCCGGTGCCCAGCGACCTTCCCGATCGGCGACCCGACATCGCCGACGTTCTCTACGGGGTGCATCGCTACCTGCACGAGGACGAAAGCGCCATGCTCGCGGGCTGCGAGGTGACGGCGCACGCCGACGGCGTGCCGATGTTCGAGATCGCCCGCGGCCGGCTGTGGCTGCGCGGTTCGGCCGCGTTGGGATTGCTGGGGATCGCGGTGTTCGCCGCCGAGAACAAGGGCGAACAGATCCCGCCCGCGTACAACCTTGGCTGGCGGGAGCACGTGTTCCACATCAGCGGGTGGTGGGGATGGCAGAACCACTTCCGCGACATCGTGTCTCACGCGTCGATCCCGCAGTTCACCCTGGACTTCGCCGAGGAGTGGGACACCTGGGGGCCGGTGGCCTGACGTTGTCCTCCACAGGCCACGCTTACGGCGTGACCGGGGCGACCGCCCGCAGGAACTCGAGTTGATCGGCGATCACGGTGGTGAACAACGGCTCCACGTAGACGTCGAAGTGGTGGCCCGGATAGCTCTTCAGCGTTGCTTGAGGCATGCGGCAGGCCGCTTTTCGGGCCTCCCGGGTGGGCGTGAGGGTGTCATCGCTGGCGACCTGGATCAGCGCCGGGCACGTGACGGCGGCGGCGTGCCGGATCGGCGAGTACAGCCCGATCCGCAGAACGATGCGTGCGGCGACGGTGATCGGGAAGTCCTCTAGTGTCAACCCGTCAGCTGCGGCCATCCGTTCCAGTGCAGGCCTGGCGTCAGCAGTGGCCATGATCGCGCGCGTGCCGGGTGCACCGATGGAAAACAGATAGCGCGGTTGGCGGTGGACCAAAGCCCGCCAGGTGTCGTCGAGTGCCGCGGGCAACAGGCGGGCGGCGTGCCGCACCCCGGCGGCGCGGGTGGCGGCGAACCCATCGACATGGGGCACCTGGGCGATGATCGCCGTCAGCGGTGCGCCGGTGCCGGCCAGGGTGATCACGTGGCCACCGGATAGCGAGGTACCCCAGCCGACGACGCGCTGCGGGTCCACCCCGGCGAGGGTTCGGGCCCAGCCGATGGCGGCGCTCCAGTCCTCGAGTTGGGCAGCGATGTCGAGGAGCTGACGCGGCAGGCCGTCGCTGTCGCCGAAGTAGCGGTAGTCGAAGACCACCACCACATAGCCGGCCGCGGCGAACCGTTCGGCATAGGCGGGCAGGCGGAGCCGGCGCACGCAGCCGAAGCCGTGCGCCATCACGATCACCGGCACGTTCGCCGCCGCCGGC
>JBAXUD010000621.1:0-1879 GCA_037129875.1 Mycobacteriaceae bacterium | reverse complement strand
GACCGGGTTCGTGAGTCGGTGTTCAACGTGCTCGCAGCGCGGCTGGATTTCGAGGGTCTGCGGGTGCTGGACCTTTACGCGGGCTCAGGCGCGCTCGGGCTGGAAGCTCTGTCCCGGGGCGCCCGGTCGGTGGTGTTCATCGAAAGTGACCGGCGCGCGACCGAGGTGATCGACCGCAATATCGCGACGGTTGGTCTGCCGGGGGCGGTGGTGCGCCGTGGAGCGGTCGCGAGCGTGCTGGCGGCCGGTGCCGGTTCGCCGGTGGACCTGGTGTTCGCCGACCCGCCCTACGAGGTGGGCAACCTTGAGGTGGAGTCCGACCTCTCGGCACTGCAGAACCGCGGCTGGCTGGCCGAGGGTGCCGTGGCGGTCGTGGAGCGATCAGCGAGTTCGCCCCCGCTGACCTGGCCGCCCGGCTGGGAGGTCTGGCCCGAGCGCCGCTACGGCGACACTCGTATCGAGGCCGGCTCCCATCGAGCAGCTGCCTGCTAGCGTTTGCGCGCATGAGCGGCGCAGTCTGTCCGGGGTCCTTCGACCCAGTGACGCTGGGGCACATCGACGTGTTCGAGCGCGCCGCAGCGCAATTCGACGAGGTGATCGTCGCCGTGCTGGTGAATCCGAAGAAGACCGGCATGTTCGACGTCGGCGAGCGCATCGCGATGATCGAGGAGGCCTGCGCGCATCTGCCGAATCTGCGTGCCGAGTCCGGGCAGGGCCTGGTGGTGGACTTCGTCAAGGCCCGCGGGTTCACCGCGATCGTCAAAGGTCTTCGCACGGGAACGGATTTCGAGTACGAACTTCAGATGGCGCAGATGAACAAGCACGTCGCCGGGGTCGACACCTTCTTCGTGGCGACCACGCCGCAGTACTCTTTCGTCTCCTCGTCGCTGGCCAAAGAGGTGGCCACCTTCGGCGGTGACGTGTCGGCGCTGCTGCCGGAGTCGGTGAACCGGCGCCTGCAGGCCAAACTCTCCCGCGGCTGACTCGGATGCCTGGTCTCGAGACGAGTTAGACGACACACCGTGTCGCCACCACAGTCACACGGGTAACAGCAGGCACACTGGTCACAACTAACGTGCAAGCTGGAGGGCGGCCCCGTGTACCGAGTTTTTGAAGCACTTGACGAGTTGAGCGCGATCGTCGAAGAAGCCCGCGGTGTGCCGATGACGGCCGGCTGCGTGGTGCCCCGCGGCGACGTGCTCGAGTTGATCGACGACATCAAGGATGCGATCCCGGGCGAACTGGACGACGCCCAGGATGTGCTGGACGCCCGCGACGGCATGCTGCGGGAAGCCAAGGAGCACGCCGACACCACAGTGTCGAGTGCCAACGCCGAAGCCGATTCGCTGCTCAGCCATTCCCGCGCCGAGGCCGACCGGTTGCTCGCCGACGCCAAATCGCAGGCCGACCGGATGGTCGCCGAAGCCCGCCAGCACAGCGAGTCCATGGTGAGCGAGGCCCGCGAGGAGTCCGTCCGGCTCGCCACCGCAGCCAAGCGTGACTACGAGGCGGCCACCACCCGGGCCAAGGCCGAGGCCGACCGTCTGGTCGAGAACGGCAACATCTCCTACGAGAACGCCGTTCAGGAAGGCATCAAAGAGCAGCAACGGCTGGTCTCGGCGACCGAGGTGGTCCAGTCGGCCAACGCCGAGGCCACCCGCCTCGTCGATGCCGCCCATGCCGAAGCCGACCGGTTGCGCGGCGAGTGCGACATCTACGTCGACAACAAGCTGGCGCAGTTCGAGGAGTACCTCAACGGAACTCTGCGCTCGGTGAGCCGCGGTCGCCACCAGTTGCGCACCGCGGCCGGCACGCACGATTACGTCCAGCACTAGCCGCGCGACGATCAAGCGGCGACGAAGGAGCCGCGATGAGGAGT
>JBAXUD010000620.1:0-1888 GCA_037129875.1 Mycobacteriaceae bacterium | reverse complement strand
GACTCGCTGAAGTTAACCCCCGCACAGCCTGCTGGAGCCAATTAGGCTCCGGCGCAGCAGATGTGATCAGCGGCTGATTGCGGGTGCTGACGTTGTTGGCGAGGGCATCGGTGGCATCGAACACCTAGGAAGTGCCACACAAGGCGACGTGGGCATCCGAGCAGGCAGGTTTGGCGCCATCCCGCCGGACGCGCTCCGGCCCTATCGCGCAGGCCGAATACCGGACTGAATGTCCCTCCCGGCATTTGCGGCAACACCCCAGAAGAGGTCCAGTATGGCGTCGTCGGAGATCGCGTTTTGCAGCAGATCCCCTGTTTGAACCTCGTATCCAGGGCCGAAACGTACATCCCGGTGGGGGCTGGCAGGATTTAGCTGGCGAAGCGATATGCGGACAGGCATAATTGCGGCGGAAGCGGAGCAGGGGCTCCGCTGTTTTCGTGAGGGAGCGACGATGCCCGAGTCAAAATCCGCCGTGCACGACCACCGTTCGCCGAAGGCCGCGGTGCGGGCTATCGAGTACGGCCGCCGTGTGGAGTCGGTGACGGCGCCCCGCTGCGCGAAGTACGTGGGCCGGGGGGGCGCGTTGGCGGTGGCTCTGGGTGTGGGTTCGGGCCTAGCCGCGATGCCGTTGGCGTTCGCGGACACCACCGGCTCGGCGGGCTCGAGCGGCTCGGGCTCCTCGGACTCGTCGGCGTCGGCCCCTGCCGGTTCGTCGACCAAGGCCAGCGCTCCGGCCCGCCGCTCGGCCCGCGGAAGCGGAATCGGCACGTCCCCGTCTGGAGCATCGTCGGACTCCACGGTGCGCGGTGGCGGTACGCCGGCACCTGCGGCACCTAATCGGCACAACTCCGACAACACCACGCCGTCGGTCCCGTCGTTCTCAGCGGGTAACAACGGATCGTCGCGCACGTCGATTCAGACCTCTCAGCCCACCGATGTCGTTGCCGAGGTGACGACCGGTGCTGGCGATGACTCCGCCCCGGCGTCGGCGGTTGCGTCCGTCATCACCGCGACCCCGCGCGCGGCGGCGGCATCGACGTCGGTCAGTGGGCCGAGTTTAAATCTGTTGTCCTGGTTGGGTTCTGGCGACGGCGATGCTCCGGCTGCTGCCCCGTTGATGTGGACGGTGCTGGCGGCCACCCGTCGGGATTCGGGTATCGCCGCGAAGACGGCCAAGCCGGCGGCGGCGACCATCACCGGTGAGCCCGCCGACTCGCTGCTCGGTTCCGCCGCCCGCGGCGCATCCCCATCGGCCTCGGCGGTCGGCGCCTGGCAGCCGGGCAGCATTGTGCGGATCTTCTTCGGCAACGGCACCGAAGACAATGTCAACGGCGGCGTCATCGTGGGCAACGGCTATTCGTGGACGGCGTCGACCTGCACCAGCGGTACCGCGTGCAATGGCGGTAACGGCGGCATCTTCGGCAGCGGTGGCAACGGCTACAACGGTGGCAACGGCGGTTCGGCCGGCTGGTTCGGCAACGGCGGTAACGGCGGTGACGGCATCAACGGCGGTGCCGGCGGCAGCGGCGGTCAGGGCGGCCTGATCCTCGGCAACGGAGGCAACGGCGGTGCCGGCGGCGCGGCAGTCACAGCAGGGGTCACCGGCGGTTCCGGCGGTTCCGGCGGCAAGACCGGCTTCCTGTCGGTGTGGGGCACCGGCGGTGCCGGCGGAGTCGGCGGTGCGGGCAACAGTTCGGCGGGCGGTGTCGGCGGCGCCGGTGGTGCGGCAGGCGTGCTGGCGCTGAACAGCAATGGCGGCGCGGGCGGCGTCGGTGGCGCTGGCACGACCGGCGGCGCGGGCGGAATCGCCGGCACCGGCGGTTGGCTGTTCGGCGGGGGCGGCGCCGGAGGCGTTGGTGGACAGGGTAACTCGACGGGTGGCGACGGT
>JBAXUD010000062.1:0-11854 GCA_037129875.1 Mycobacteriaceae bacterium | reverse complement strand
TTCGAGGACTCCAAGCCCACCACGCACGACGAGCCGACGTTCAAGGTCCACGACTCGGTGTTCTACTGCGTGGCCAACATGCCCGGCGCGGTGCCGCGCACGTCGACCTTCGCGCTCACCAACGCCACCATGCCCTATGTACTCAAGCTCGCCGACAAGGGCTGGAAGGCCGCCTGCGCGGCGGATCCCGCTCTGGCCAAGGGCCTTTCGACACATGAAGGCAAGCTGCTCAACGCTCAGGTCGGCGATGCCCTGAACCTGCCCGACACCGACCCGGCGAGCGTGCTGGCCTGACGGCTGTCAGCCGGCGGCCAGCGCGGCGACGACGTCTACAGCCGGCCCGGCACCGATACCGCGCCAGGCGGTGCCGGCCCACAGACTGACCGCCTGCGGATCGCCGGCTGCCGCGGCCGCGGCCCGGATTGGCGCGGTCATCTGGTTGACCTGCGGGTAGCCCGGCGGCGCGGCGGCGCTGAAGCGATCGGCGAAGGTGTTGGACAGGCTGCGCGCGTAGCGGCCCGAGAAGGCACGGGTCACCACGGTTTTACTGAACTGCTCGTCGCGCAGCGCCAAGCGGTGCACCGGGCTGGTTCCGGCCTCGTCGCAGAGCAGCAGCGCGGTGCCGACCTGGGCTGCCACCGCACCGTCGTCCCGTATCCGGCGCACCGCCGTGGCGTCGCCCAACCCCCCGGCGGCTACTACCGGCACGCCCAGGTCAGTGGTCTGCGCCAGCAGTGCCAGCAGCGGCGCGGTCGGGGGTTCTGCGCCCGGATCGAAGATGCTCCGGTGTCCGCCGGCCTCCGGACCCTGCACCACCAGGGCGTCGGCGCCTGCCTGCACCGCCAGCACCGCCTCCTCGCGGCTGGAGATCGTCACCATGGTCAGCACGCCGCGCCCGCGCAGCCGGGTCAGCACAGCGGGCTCCGGGCAGCCGAAGGTGAACGACACCGCCTCCGGCGCTACATCGGCGACGACGTCGAGTTTGGCCGCCCAGCCGTCGTCGTCGGCGTGCGGTTGTCCGGGTTCGACACGAAAGCGCCGGGCCAGTGGCTGCAGCAGCGACCGGTAGTCGTCGAGTTGGCCTGTGCTGGCGACACAACGTTGCGGCACAAAGAGATTCACGCCGATCGGCCCGCTGGTGAGGGCGCGGGCGGCGGCGACGGTCTCAGCGATGCGCCGCGGGGTGACATATCCGGCCGCCAAGAAGCCCAAACCGCCGGCACCCGACACCGCCGCAGCGAGGGCGGGGGTGCTCGGGCCGCCGGCCATCGGCGCTCCCACGATGGGAGCGGTCAGGTCGTGGAGAAGAAAAGGCAACGGCTAACCTGCGATGGCCCGGAGCCTGTGCGGCAGCGAGCGTTTGGAGCGGTACGGCCCCAGCACCGCGGCACCGAACCGGCCGGAGAGCACTTTACGGGCGACGGCGTTGACGTCATCGAGGGTCACCGCCTCGATATTCCGCAGGGTGCGGGTGAGGCTGCGGTACTGTCCGAAGTTCAGTTCGCTACGGCCCAGGCGGTTCATCCGGGAGGCGGAGTCCTCCAGTCCGAGTAGCAACCCGCCGCGCAGGGAGCCCTTGGCGATCCGGCATTCGTCACCGGTGATGCCCTCTCGGGCAACGCTTTCCAGTATCTCCGCGGTCAGCCGCACGACTTCGTCGAACCGCTCCGGCAGGCATCCCGCGTAGACGGAGAAGGCGCCGCTGTCGGCGAAGGTGTCGACGGCGGAGTACACCGAGTACGCCAGGCCGCGGGTCTCGCGGATCTGCTGGAACAGCCGTGAACTCAAGCCCCCGCCGACTGCGGTGCTCAGCACCGACAACGCCCACCGGTCCGCCCAGTGCCGGCCCGGCGCCCGCACCCCGAGGGTCAGGTGGGTCTGCTCGCAGTCGCGGCCGATCAACGTCAGACCGGGCACCCCGGGGACCCGTCCGGCCCCCTTGCGGTGCGGCAACGGCTTGCGCCCTCTGACCAGACGGGCACCGAAATAGGCGCGCGCCAGTGCGACCACGTGGTCATGGTCGATGTTGCCGGCGACCGCGAGCACCATCCGCTCCGGGGTGTAACGGCGAATGTGGAAGGAGTGCAGTTGGTTTCGGCTCATCGCCGAGACGGAGTCGACGCTGCCGATCACCGGACGGCCGACCGGGTGGTCGCCGAACATCGCCGACAGGAACACGTCCCCGAGGGTGTCCTCGGGGTCGTCGTCACGCATCGCGATCTCCTCGAGCACCACATCCCGCTCGAGTTCCACGTCAGGCGGGGCGCAAACACCATTGAGGACGACGTCGGCGACCAGTTCCACGGCCATCTCCAGGTCGTCATCGAGCACGTGCGCGTAATAGCAGGTGTGCTCCTTGGAGGTGAACGCGTTCAGTTCGCCGCCGACGGCGTCGACCGCCTGCGCGATCTCGACCGAGGTGCGGGTAGGCGTGGCCTTGAACAACAGATGCTCGAGGAAGTGCGCCGCGCCGGCGACGGTCGGACCCTCGTCTCGGGAGCCCACGTTGACCCACAGGCCGACCGAGGCCGACCGCACCGACGGCACGAACTCGGTGACCACCCGCAGACCGCCGGGCAGGACCGTTCGCCGGATCGACGAAACCTCGCCGGCCTTAGCTGCCGGCGGTCGCGGCATCAACCGGTGCCGGGGCCTCAGCGGAGCCGTTGGCCGAAGCGTCGTCATCCACCGGGATGAGCGAGATCTTGCCGCGGTTGTCGATGTCGCCGATCTCCACGCGCAGTTTGTCGCCGACCTTGACGACATCCTCGACCTTGGCGACCCGCTTACCCCTGCCCAGCTTGGAGATGTGCACCAAGCCGTCGCGGCCGGGCAACAGCGAGACGAAGGCGCCGAAATCGGTGGTCTTGACCACGGTTCCGAGGAACCGCTCCCCGACCTTGGGCAGCTGCGGATTGGCGATCGCGTTGATCATGTCGATCGCCGCCTGTGCCGAGGCGCCGTCGGTGGCGCCCACGAACACCGTGCCGTCGTCCTCGATGGAGATCGAGGCGCCGGTCTGCTCGGTAATCGAGTTGATCATCTTGCCCTTGGGCCCGATGACCTCACCGATCTTGTCGATCGGGATCTTGATCGCAGTGACGCGCGGCGCGTACGGGCTCATCTCGTCGGGAGCGTCGATGGCCTCGGCCATCACCTCGAGGATGGCCAGCCGGGCGTCCTTGGCCTGCGACAACGCACCGGCGAGGACGTGGGAGGGGATGCCGTCCAGCTTGGTGTCCAACTGCAGGGCAGTGACGAACTCCTTGGTGCCGGCGACCTTGAAGTCCATGTCGCCGAAGGCGTCCTCGGCGCCCAGGATGTCGGTCAGTGCGACGTAGCGGGTCTCGCCGTTAACCTCGTCGGACACCAGGCCCATGGCGATACCGGCAACCGGCGCCTTCAGTGGCACACCGGCGTTCAGCAGCGACAACGTTGCGGCGCAGACCGAGCCCATGGACGTCGAGCCGTTGGAACTCAGCGCCTCGGAGACCTGCCGGATGGCGTACGGGAACTCCTCGACACTGGGCAGCACGGGCATCAGGGCCCGCTCGGCCAGTGCTCCGTGGCCGATCTCGCGCCGCTTGGGCGAGCCCACCCGGCCGGTCTCACCGGTCGAGTACGGCGGGAAGTTGTAGTGGTGCATGTAGCGCTTGGACTTCTCCGGGCCCAGCGAGTCGATCTGCTGGGCCATCTTGACCATGTCCAGGGTGGTGACGCCCATGATCTGGGTCTCGCCGCGCTGGAACAGCGCGCTGCCGTGGGCCCGCGGGATGATCGCGACCTCGGCGGAGAGCGCCCGGATATCGGTGATGCCGCGGCCGTCGATGCGGAAGTGATCCGTGAGGATGCGCTGACGCACCAGCTTCTTGGTCAGGGAGCGGTAGGCCGCGCCGATTTCCTTCTCGCGGCCGGCGAAGTTCTCGCCGAGTCGCACAAGCACCTCGCCCTTGATCTCCTCGGTGCGGTCGTTGCGCTCGGTCTTGCCGGCGATGGTCAGCGCCTGGGACAGCGAGTCACCGGCCACATCGGCGACCGCCGCGTAGACGTCGTCGGCGTAGTCGGGGAACACCGGGTAGTCCGCGGTCTCCTTGGCAGCCTTTCCGGCCAGTTCCTGCTGCGCCTCGCACAGGGCGGCGATGAACGGCTTGGCGGCCTCGAGGCCTTCGGCGACGATGGCCTCGGTCGGCGCCTGGGCGCCGCCGGCCACGAGTTCGATGACCTTGTCGGTGGCCTCGGCCTCGACCATCATGATCGCGACATCTTGTTTATCTGAGCCGTCAGCCACGACGCGGCCCGCGACGACCATGTCGAACACGGCGTCCTCGAGCTGCTCGACGGTCGGGAACGCCACCCACTGGGTGCCGATGAGGGCCACCCGCACACCGCCGACCGGACCGGAAAACGGCAGGCCGGAGATCTGGGTGGATGCTGAGGCGGCGTTGATGGCCAGCACGTCGTAGAGATCGTTGGGATCCAGGCTCAGGATGGTGACCACGACCTGGATCTCGTTGCGCAGGCCGGAGATGAACGTCGGGCGCAGCGGCCTGTCGATCAACCGGCAGGTGAGGATGGCGTCGGTGGACGGACGCCCCTCGCGACGGAAGAACGAGCCGGGGATACGACCCGCGGCGTACATCCGCTCCTCGACGTCGATGGTCAGCGGGAAGAAGTCGAAATGCTCCTTGGGAGCCTTGCTGGCGGTGGTCGCCGACAGCAGCATGGTTTCGTCGTCGAGATAGGCCACGACGGCACCAGCGGCCTGCTGGGCCAGCCGACCGGTCTCGAAACGGATGGTGCGGGTGCCGAAGCTCCCGTTGTCAATGGTGGCGGTTGACTCGAAGACGCCTTCGTCGATTTCAGCGACAGACATGGATGTCCGTACAGCCTTTCTGCAGAATTCACTCTTGTTTGGCATCGCCTCAGTGAATTCGCCGAACGGCTACGGCCGTCGATCGAAGCGGCCGGGTCAGAAGTGCTCAAGCCCGGCAGCCACTACCGAAGACCGCCCGATCAGGAAGCCTCGCTGGGAGACGCAGGAACGAAACGCGCGGGTGTGCGCGAACCGCACCGGGGTGTTCGAGCCGGACTACGCGGCTGGCGAACGCCCTAATGTTACACCGCAGCCCAGATAGCCCGGCCTGCGCATCGATCGCCGGGGGTCCCGCCCCGGCCAGGCCTAGCGGCGCAGGCCCAGCCGCTCGATCAGCGAGCGGTAGCGCTCGACGTCGACCTGGGCGACGTATTTGAGCAGGCGACGACGCCGGCCGACGAGCAGCAGCAGCCCTCGCCGGGAGTGGTGGTCGTGCTTGTGCATCTTGAGGTGCTCGGTCAGGTCGGAGATCCGCTTGGTGAGCATCGCCACCTGGGCTTCCGGCGAGCCGGTGTCGGTGTCGTGCAGGCCGTACTGGCCCAGGATTTCCTTCTTTTGCGCGGTGGTCAGCGCCATGGGACTACTCCATCTGTTTTCAGTGCCGCGAAAAAATTAAGCGCTGCCACCGCGGACTGCAGCACGCGCAGGCCGAAGTCTAGCAACGCCGGGCCGGACCGGTGAAATCGTTCAAGCCTGCGCGGCCAGGATCACCCGGGCCTTGTCGGTATCGCGACCCATGGCTTCGATGAGCTTGTCCACCGACTCGAACTTCTTCTGGCCGCGGATGCGGGACACGAAGTCGACGGCGACATGCTGGCCGTACAGGTCGGCCGACTGGTCCAGAACGTAGGCCTCGACGGTGCGGGTGCGGCCCGAGAAGGTCGGGTTGGTGCCGATCGACACCGCAGCCGGGTAGCGCTCGCCGGGCAGGACCTCGCCGGCCCCCGGACCCCCGGTTGAATGATGCCGGCCCAGAACCGTGAACCAGCCGGCGTAGACACCGTCGGCAGGGATGGCGGAGTGCATGGGCGGGGCGACGTTGGCGGTCGGGTAACCGAGGCCGCGGCCGCGGCCGTCACCGCGTACGACGACCCCCTCGACGCGGTGGGGCCGACCCAGCGCCTCAGCTGCGGCGACAACGTCGCCCGCGTCCACGCAGGCCCGAATGTAGGTAGATGAAAACGTGACGGTCTCGGACTGGTGGTGTTCGGCGACCAGTGACACCGACTCCACCGCGAAGCCCAACCGCTCGCCCGCCTTGCGCAGCGTCGCGACGTTGCCGCCGGCTTTCTTGCCGAAGGTGAAGTTCTCCCCCACCATCACCTCGAGGACGTGCAGTCGTTCCACGAGCAGTTCATGGATGTAGCGCTCCGGGGTGAGTTTCATGAAGTCCGTGGTGAACGGCATCACCAGGAAGACGTCGATTCCAAGCTCTTCTGCGAGCTCGGCCCGACGGGTCAGGGTGGTCAGCTGCGCGGGGTGGCTGCCGGGAAAGACGACCTCCATCGGGTGCGGGTCGAAGGTCATCAGGACCGTCGGGACGCCGCGGGCGCGCCCCGCTTTGACCGCACGGGCGATGAGTTCGGCGTGGCCGCGGTGGACGCCGTCGAAGACGCCGATGGTCAGCACGCAGCGTCCCCAGTCGGACGGAATGTCGTCCTGTCCGCGCCACCGCTCCACGGCGCAAGCCTACGACCGGTCGCCCGACACCACCTTAGGACGGTCAGTCCTGCAACGTCGCCGGGCGGATCACCACCACCGATTTGGTCCGCGCGCCCCGGTCCTCGAGAAGTGCCAGTACCCGGCCACTCGCGTCCGTCGCCGCATAGACCCCGTCGATGCCGGCAGCGGGCAGCGGTCGGCCGTGGCTCGCGTCGACGGCCTGCTCGGCGGTGATGTCACGGCGCGGGAAGGCCAGCAGGCAGGCCTCGTCGAGTGGGTAGCTCAGCGCGGGATCACCGGCCAGCTCATCCAGCGTGCGGGCGTGGTTGAGGCTGTACCCCCCGACACGGGTTCGGCGCAGCCCGGTCAGGTGTCCACCCACACCGAGCGCTGCACCGAGATCACGGGCCAATGCGCGGATATATGTCCCCGAGGAGCAATCGACCTCGACGTCCACGTCGAGGAAAGGGGGTTCTGGCCGGATCGCCAGCACCTCGAAGCGCTCGATGCGCACCGTGCGGAAGGCCAATTCCACCGGCTCGCCCTCGCGCACCAGCTGATACGCCCGCTTCCCGCCGACCTTGATCGCGCTGACCGACGACGGCCGCTGGGAGATCTCACCGCGCAACGCCCCGATCCCCTGCCGGATCGCCTCGTCGCTGACGTGGGCGACCGAAACATCCTGGAGCACTTCACCTTCGGCGTCGTCGGTCGTGGTCGTACGCCCCAGCCGGATGGTGGCCGCATACGACTTCTCGGTGGCGCTCAGCAAGCCCAGGATCTTGGTGGCCCGCTCGATGCCGACCACCAGCACCCCCGTCGCCATCGGGTCGAGGGTCCCGGCATGGCCGACCTTGCGGGTGCCGAAGATGCGGCGGCATCGACCCACCACGTCGTGGCTGGTCATCCCGGCGTCCTTGTCGACGATGACCAGGCCGGGTCCGATTCCCGGGTCGCTGCGCTCCTGCCCTCCGGGTCTGATTCCCGGGTCGCTGCGCTCCTGCCCTCCGGGGCCCGTCACAGCACGATCGCCGTCAGCGCCAACCCCTCGGCCACCGACCACCGGCCGGCCAGCTCGGTCAGCGGCGGGCCGGACTGTGCCGCAGGGTCGATGAGGATGCGGGAGACGAAGCGGCCGGTGGTTCCTGCGGGGTCGACGTCGAAGGTGATGTGGGCGTCCTCGAAGCCGAGCCAGCGCTGCGTCAGCGGAAACCAGGCCTTGTAGGTTGCCTCCTTGGCGCAGAACAGGATCCGGTCCCAGTGCAGACCGGCGGGCAGAGCCCCGATCTGGTGTCGCTCCACCGGCAGGCTGATCGCGTCGAGGACACCGTCGGGCAGCACCCCGTGCGGCTCGGCGTCGATACCGACCGAGCGCACCGCGGCGCTCCGGCCGACCACCGCACCGCGGTAGCCCTCGCAGTGGGTCAGGCTTCCCACCAGACCGTCGGGCCAGAGCGGGTCGCCCTTCTCCCCCTTGAGGATCGGCGCATCGGCAATCCCCAGCCGTCCCATCGCCAACCGTGCACAGTGCCGCACGGTCACGAACTCGTTGCGGCGCTTGGCAACCGAGCGGGCGATCAGCGGCTCCTCTTCCGGCATCGGCGACAACTCAGGCGGGTCATGGTAGAGCTCGGCCGAGACCAGCCCGGAGACCTCCGGCAAGACCGCCGTCATCAAGCCGCTCATCCGCGCCGGCTCTTCACCCGGTTCCGGAACTTCTCCGACTGCGCACGCATCTCCGGGGTGATCACGAAGTGGCCGCCGAAGTCGTTGAGGTAGCCGGGGGCGTACTCGGGATCCGGCAGCACCTGCCGTAACCAGCGATACGGCTTGCGCCGGTGCCACTCCCGCGGATAACCCACCGACACCTCCTCGAACCGCACGCCGTCGTACCAGGTGGTCCGGGGTATGTGCAGGTGGCCGTACACCGAGCACACGGCGTCGTAGCGGGTGTGCCAGTCGGCGGTCTCGACGGTTCCGCACCACAACGAGAACTCCGGGTAGAACAACACATCGCAGGGTTCGCGGCGCAGCGGGAAGTGGTTCACCAGCACGGTGGGAACCATCCAGTCGAGCTCCTCGAGCCGGGCCCGGGTGTGCCTCAGCCGGTCGCGGCACCACGCATCGCGGGTGGCGTAGGGCTCGCAGGACAGCAGGAACTCGTCAGTCGCAACGACGTTGCGCTGCTTGGCAATCGCGAGTCCTTCGGCCTTGGTGGTCGCGCCTTCGGGAAGGAATGTGTAGTCGTAGAGCAGGAACATCGGAACGATGGTGGCCGGACCGCCCGGACCGGTCCACACCGGAAAGGGATGCTCGGGTGTGACGATGCCCATCTCGTCGCACATCTGCACCAGGTAGTCGTAACGGGCCCGGCCGAACACCTGCATCGGATCCTTGCCGGTGGTCCACAGCTCGTGGTTGCCCGGCACCCAGATCACTTTTGCGAAGCGGTGGCGCAGCAGATCCAGCGCCCAGCGGATGTCGTCGGTGCGTTCGGCGACATCGCCGGCGACGATCAGCCAGTCCTCCGGGGTGGACGGATACAGCGACTCGGTGACCGGCTTGTTGCCGGTGTGACCGGTGTGCAGGTCGCTGATCGCCCAGAGCGTAGGAGCCACAGCCGATCAGCCTACTGAGGACCGCAGTCCCTATCCTGGGCAGATGACCCGAACCCGGCGGATCGATCGGGCCGCGTCCAGGGTTCTGCGGCTTCCCGCGGCGACCACCGGCTATCGGGTGCACCGCGGCCTGCCGGTGCCGATGCGCGACGGCGTGACACTGCACGCCGACCACTACGTCCCGGACACCAGCCGCCCGCTCGGCACCATCCTGGTGCGCGGCCCCTACGGCCGGGCCTTTCCGTTCTCGATCATCTACGCCCGGGTGTACGCCGCCCGCGGCTATCACGTGGTGTTCCAGAGCGTGCGGGGCACCTTCGGCTCAGGTGGCGAGTTCGTGCCGATGGTGCACGAGGCCGACGACGCCGCGGACACCGTGGCGTGGCTGCGCGAGCAGCCCTGGTTCACCGGCACATTCGGCACGATCGGACTGTCATATCTGGGTTTCACCCAGTGGGCGCTGCTGGCCGACCCACCGCCGGAACTGGCCGCGGCGGTGGTCACGGTCGGGCCGCACGATCTGCACATGTCGTCATGGGGCAGTGGAGCGTTCGCCCTCAACGATTTCCTCGGCTGGTCGGACATGGTGGCCAATCAGGAAACCTCGGCGCTGAACCGGCTCGCGTTCCAACTGCGTGCCCGGCGCCGGCTCACCGGTGCGGTCAGCGGGGTGCCGCTGGGTGAGGCGGGACGGTCGCTGCTCGGGCAGGGATCTCCCTGGTACGAATCGTGGGTCGAGCACCCCGACGCCGACGACCCATTCTGGGAACGCATGCGCATGACGGCCGCGCTGGACCGGTGCACGGTGCCCGTGCTGCTGCTGGGCGGATGGCAGGACATCTTCGTCGACCAGACCATCGCCCAGTATCGGCAACTGCGCGACCGCGGTGTGGACGTGGCCATGACGATCGGGCCCTGGACCCACGAGCAGATGGTGACCAAGGCGGCAGGCAGCACCGCGGCGGAGACACTCGAGTGGCTCGGCGCCCACCTGGCCGGGGGCCCCGGCGGGCAGGAGCGAAGCGACTCGGGAATCGAACCCGGCGGGCAGGAGCGAAGCGACTCGGGAATCGAACCCGTGGTCCCGCGGGCGAAGCCGGTTCGGGTGTACGTCACCGGGCGCAGCAGGCCCGGCTGGGTCGGCATGCCGGACTGGCCACCGGCCACCGGCGAACAACTTTTCTACCTGGGTCCCGGCGGCCGGATGGGTCCGGAGGCGCCGCAGCCCGCCGCGTCGCCCTCGGTGTTCCGCTTCGACCCGGCCGATCCAACTCCGACGGTGGGCGGTCGGTTGCTCTCCCGGGACTCCGGCTATCGCGACGACACCGGACTGGCCCTTCGTGACGATGTCCTGAGCTTCACCAGTGCACCGCTGCCGGCACCGCTGTGCGTGTGCGGCAATCCCGTCGTCGAACTGGCCTACGAGACCGACAATCCGCATTTCGACGTGTTCGTCCGGCTCAGCGAAGTGGATGTGCAGGGACGCTCGCGCAATGTCAGCGACGGCTTCGGCCGGTTCATTTCGATGCCCGACGGACCGATCCGCCTCGAACTCGACCCGGTGGCCCACCGGTTCAGCACCGGCTCGCGACTGCGGGTGCTGGTGGCCGGCGGCTGCCACCCCCGCTTCGCCCGCAACCTGGGCACCGGTGAGCCGGTGATCACCGGCCGGGCGATGCGGCCCTCGACGCATACGCTGCGTCACGGCGACTGCTCGACGCTGACGCTTCCGGTGGGCGAACCGGATTAGCGCGCCGGCGCGGACGTCGTGGTGGTGGTCGTCGTCGTGGTCGGGGTGTTCGTAGACGGTGTGTAGCTGACGGCCATGAAGATCGCGATCGCGGAGGACACCACCAGAACCACCGCCCCCACCAGCAGTAACACCTTGGGGTTCACCAGCCTCCGGTCCGCCATGGCAACAAAGTTACCGTGTCAGGATGACCACAGACAGCGCCGTCATCCTGTTGACCGACACCACCGACCGGGTGCGGACCCTGACGTTCAACCGTCCCGAAGCCCGAAATGCCCTGTCCGCCGCGCTGCGCACACAGTTCTTCGCCGCCCTGCGCGACGCGGAGACCGACGACGGCGTCGACGTGGTGATCGTCACCGGAGCAGACCCGGTGTTCTGCGCGGGCCTGGACCTCAAGGAACTCGGCAACACCACCGACCTGCCGGACATCTCCCCCAAGTGGCCGCCGATGAGCAAGCCGGTGATCGGGGCGATCAACGGCGCGGCTGTTACAGGCGGGCTGGAACTGGCGCTGTACTGCGACATCCTGATCGCCTCGGAACGCGCCAGGTTCGCCGACACCCACGCCCGGGTGGGTCTGCTACCCACCTGGGGTCTGAGCGTGCGATTGCCACAGAAAGTCGGCGTCGGGATGGCACGGCGGATGAGTATGACCGGTGACTACCTGTCATCGGCCGATGCGCTGCGGGCCGGGCTGGTCACCGAGGTGGTGGCGCACGAGGCCCTGATGCCGACCGCGCGTGCGGTTGCGGCCTCGATCGTCGGCAACAACCAGAAGTCGGTGCGCGCGCTGCTGGAGTCCTATCACCGCATCGACGAGGACACCACCGGCTCCGGGCTGTGGCTGGAGGCAGAAGCAGCACGGAAGTGGATGCGCTCGGCGACCGGCGACGACATCGCCGCCAGCCGGGCGTCGGTGATCGAACGCGGCCGGGCGCAGGCCCGGCA
>JBAXUD010000619.1:0-1917 GCA_037129875.1 Mycobacteriaceae bacterium | reverse complement strand
AATTCGGCGAAGCCATGTATTTTCGAACCGAGCGCCAGACCCTGTGGAAGCTTCCCGTGTCCGGCGATATCGTCTTCACCATCCGCACCTATCGGGATTCGCTGAGCAGCTTGGATCGGCGTTATCCCGAATTCCGGGAGCACCTTGGCCAAACTCTGGTAACCACAAGTGAAGAGACCCGACAGTACAAGGGTTGGGCACCAATTTGGGAGGATCTACTGGCTTGGTCCGGCCAATCGACTTGCCGGATATCCGGTTCGGCGTGAGCCTTGGCAGACTGCACAACGGTGAGATGAGCAACGCCGAACAAGAACGTCTCGCGGAAGTCAAAGCCGGAATCTCGGATTGGCGCCGCTGGGGCACCTACCTCAGCGAGCGAGCCTGGGGAACGGTCCGCGAGGACTACAGCGCCGACGGGGATGCCTGGTCGTACTTCCCCTTCGAGCACGCACGCAGCCGCGCCTACCGGTGGAACGAAGACGGTCTGGCCGGCTGGTGTGACCGCGACCAGATCATCTGCCTGGGAGTCGCGTTGTGGAACGGAAACGACGCGATCCTCAAGGAACGGCCCTACGGTCTGGCCAACGAACAGGGCAACCACGGTGAGGACGTCAAGGACTACTGGTTCTATACCGACAACCTGCCCACCCACGCCTACGCGTCCGCGGTCTACAAGTACCCGCAGGCGGCATTTCCCTACGAGGACCTGCTGCACACCAACCAGAACCGCAGCCAGGACGTCGGCGAGTACGAACTCTTCGATGCCCTTCGCGACGAATGGCTGCAGCAGCGCTACTTCGACGTCACCATCGAATACGCCAAGGCCGCCCCGGAGGATCTCTACTGCCGCATCACGGTGACCAACCGCGGTCCCGACGCGGCGCCGATCCACGTGCTCCCGCAGCTGTGGTTCCGGAACACCTGGTCGTGGACGCACGGCCAATCCGCACCGCGAATCACCAAGTCCGCCAACGGTTCCGCCGCGACCACACATCCGGAGCTCGGCGATCGCTGGTTCTCCGTCGCCACCTCCACCGGCGACGTTCCCGTGATGCTGTTCTGCGAGAACGAGACCAACAACGAGTTGGTGTTCGGGGCACCGAACGTCTCGGCGACTGTCAAAGACGGGATCAACGATTACGTCGTCGATGGTGATCGGGACGCCGTGAGCCTGAGCGAGGGCAGCAAGGTCGCCGCGCACGTGACGGCGACACTGCAGGCCGGCGAAAGCGTGACCGTGACGGTGCGGTTCGCCCCTGCCGAGCTGATGCGCCCGTTCGACGACGCCGAGGCGGTGCTGGCGATCCGCAAGGCCGAAGCCGACGCCTTCTATCAGGATCTGGCGGCGATGGACCTGACGGCTGACGAGCGACTGGTGCAACGTCAGGCCCTTGCCGGGCTGTTGTGGTCCAAGCAGTTCTACAACTACCGGGTACGACGCTGGCTCAAGGGCGACCCGGGCCAGCCGCCACCCCCGGCGCAGCGCTGGACCGGCCGCAACACCGACTGGCAGCACTTTGCCGTCAGCGCCCTGATCCTGATGCCCGATTCGTGGGAGTACCCCTGGTTCGCGTCCTGGGACTTGGCATTTCATTGCGTGGCCATCGCCCTGATCGACCCGGACTTCGCCAAGCAACAGGTCCTGATTCTGCAGCAGTCCACCTCGCAGCACCCGCACGGTCAGCTGCCCGCCTACGAGTGGTCGTTCGGCGACACCAATCCGCCGGTCCACGCCTGGGCGGCCTGGCAGGTCTACCAACTCGACCGTCTGCAGAACGGCGTCGGGGACAGGGACTTCCTGGCGCGCGCCTACCGTTCGGCCACCCTGAACGCCATGTGGTGGCTGAACCAGAAGGACGACGCCAACCGGGGCGTCTTCGGCGGCGGCTTCCTCGGCATGGACAACATCGGCGTCTT
>JBAXUD010000618.1:0-1921 GCA_037129875.1 Mycobacteriaceae bacterium | reverse complement strand
CTCACGCCACCTCGACGATGAGTTCGACCTCCACCGGTACGTCGAGCGGCAGCGACGCCACCCCCACCGCCGACCGGGCGTGGGACCCGGCTTCGCCGAACACCTCGCCAAGGAACTCCGAGGCGCCGTTGACCACCCCGGGCTGACCGGTGAAACCCGGACCGGAAGCGACGAACCCGACGACCTTGACGATGCGGACCACGGAGTCGATTCCGACCAGCGCGTCGATCGCCGCCAGTGCGTTCAAGGCGCAGGTGCGGGCGGCGGCCTTGCCCTCCTCCGGCGTCACCTCGGCTCCGACCTTGCCGGAGTGGGTCGGCTTACCGGCTTCCAACGGCAGCTGACCCGAGGTGTACACCAGGTTGCCGGTGCGCACAGCCGGGACGTAAGCCGCCAAGGGCGTTGCTACCGCGGGCAGCGTGACGCCCAGCTCGACCAGGCGCTTACGGGCGCTCACTTGGGCCTCTTGAGGTAGGCGACATGCTGCTCACCGGTCGGGCCTTGGAGCACCGAGACCAGTTCCCAGCCGTCGGCGCCCCACTGATCGAGGATCTGCTTGGTGGCGTGGGTCAACAAGGGCACAGTTGCGTATTCCCAGGTGGTTGGTTGGCTCATAGGCGCAGCCTATCCCGCAGGGGTACTCATCCAATCGGCTTCCCAGTTGGCGACTCTCCCGAGCGGTTGGCCCCGCTTGGATAGCATGCAGAGGTGGCGACCTCAACGAGTGACAGCGGCGAAGTCGGCTGGCCCGACCGACTGACCAGGGCACGACTGCATTTCGTCACCGGGAAGGGCGGGACCGGCAAAACAACCGTCGCGGCCGCGTTGGCACTGACCCTGGCGGCGGGCGGCCGCCGCGTGCTGCTGGTGGAAGTTGAAGGGCGCCAGGGCATTGCACAGCTATTCGACGTTCCACCGCTGCCCTACCGGGAAGTCAAGGTCGCCACGGCCGACGGCGGCGGGCACGTCAACGCCCTGGCGATCGACCTCGAGGCCGCATTCCTGGAATACCTCGACATGTTCTACAACCTGGGCCTCGCCGGACGGGCGATGCGCCGGGTCGGGGCCATCGAGTTCGCGACCACGATTGCCCCCGGCCTTCGCGACGTCCTCCTGACCGGCAAGATCAAGGAGGCCGCCGTCCGTTTGGACGCCAACAAACGGCCTGCCTACGACGCAATCGTGGTGGACTCCCCACCAACCGGGCGGATCACCCGGTTCCTGGACGTGACCAAGGCACTCTCGGACATCGCCAAAGGCGGTCCGGTGCACTCCCAAGCCGAGGGTGTGGTGAAGCTCCTGCATTCGGAGCTGACCGCGATCCACCTGGTGACCCTGCTGGAGGCATTGCCGATCCAGGAGACGATCGAGTCGATCGAGGAGCTGGAGGCACTCGAACTGCCGGTGGGCAGCGTGATCGTCAACCGCAATATTCCCGCGTTCCTGCCTGATGACGCACTGGGTCCTGCCGCTGACGGCGTGATCGACGCCGACGCCGTACGAGCCGGACTGTCCCGGGCGGGGATCACCATGGCTGACAACGAATTCGCCGGACTGCTGACCGAGACCATCGAGCACGCCAGCCGGATCCGGGCCCGCTCGGAGAGTGCAACGGAACTCGAGGACTTGCACGTTCCGCGGCTGGATCTCCCCACGATCGCCGACGGCGTGGATCTGGGTAGCCTGTACGAACTGGCCGAAGTCCTTGCCCAGCAAGGCGTCAGATGAGCGCAGCGAAGAGGACCGGACAACACGGGTCGATGAGCGCAGCGAAGAGGACCAGACCAGCCGGGTCGATGAGCGCAGCGAAGAGGACCAGACCAGCCGGAGCGATGAGCGCAGCGAAGAGGACCAGACCAGCCGGACCGGTGAGCATGACCAGGGAAGGCCAATCATGAGCGGGGCACCTCCGACGCTGGAC
>JBAXUD010000617.1:0-1929 GCA_037129875.1 Mycobacteriaceae bacterium | reverse complement strand
AGGCGCTCGTCGAAATGGATGAACGCCGACTTCATCGCATTGATGGTGAACCGCTCCAGATCACTCCACCCGTAGCCGAAAGCCTCGACCAAGCGGAACATCTCCTGGCTCATGCTGGTGTCGCTCATCAGCCGGTTGTCGGTATTGACGGTCACCCGAAAACGCAGTCGCGCCAAGAGGTCGAAGGGGTGCTTTTCGATGCTGGGCACCGCACCGGTCTGCACGTTGGAACTCGGGCACATCTCCAGGGGAATTCGCTTGTCGCGCACCAGCGCCGCCAGCCGTCCCAGACTCGCGGCCCCATCGGGCAGCACCTCGATGTCGTCGACGATGCGTACCCCGTGGCCGAGCCGGTCGGCCCCGCAGAACGCCAGCGCCTCATGAATGGACGGCAGCCCGAACGCCTCGCCCGCGTGGATCGTGAAGCGCGCGTTGTTGGCCCGCATGTACTCGAAGGCGTCGAGATGACGCGACGGCGGATACCCGGCTTCGGCACCGGCGATGTCGAAACCCACGACACCCCTGTCGCGGAACCGGATCGCCAACTCGGCGATATCCCGGGAACGCGCTGCGTGGCGCATGGCGGTGACCAGGCAGCGAACCGTGATGGTCCGGCCCACGGCCTCAGCGGCCTTCTCCCCGTCGGCGAACCCGGCAAGCACGGCGTCGACCACCTCGTCGAGGGACAGTCCACCGTTGATGTGCAACTCGGGGGCGAACCGGATCTCCGCGTATACGACGTTGTCGGCGGCCAGATCCTGAACGCATTCCAGCGCGACCCGGTGCAGGGCCTCAGGGGTCTGCATCACCGCGACGGTGTGGGCGAACGGCTCGAGGTAGCGCACCAACGAGCCACTGTGCGCGGCGGTCCGAAACCAGGCGGCGAGGTCGGGTTCGTCGTTGCTGGGCAGACCCTCGTATCCCACCTGCCGGGCGAGATCGATCACGGTCGCCGGGCGCAGCCCCCCGTCGAGGTGGTCGTGCAGCAGCGCCTTGGGCGCCTGCCCGATCATCTCGAGGGTCAGCGGCGTGGTCATCAGGACCCATTGTGCGCCGCAAGCGCTGAGATTTTGGGCACATCGCGCGGTTGCCGCGCCGCCGCCGATCCGCCGGCGCGGACTGCTCCCCAGCACGTATCCGCTTGTCATGCAGGGTCTTCGGGTTCACCGTCACCCAATAGGTCCGACTGACTGCACGAATCGCCGCAAAGAGGCCCGCCAGCCGTAATCCCTACGTCACTCTTTTCACAGTACAAACAGAGTTAGAGTCCACCGAGAATCCCAGGTGTTGGAGGCGCAGAATGACCAGAGCGCGGCGACGGACGCTCTACCGCGGCGACCCGGGTATGTGGTCGTGGGTGCTGCACCGCATCACCGGAGCCACGGTGTTCTTTTTCCTCTTCGTCCACGTCCTGGACACCGCGCTGGTGCGGGTCAGCCCGCAGGCCTACAACGAGGTCGTCGACACCTACAAGACTCCGATCATCGGGCTGATGGAAATCGGCCTGGTGGCCTGCGTGCTCTACCACGGCCTCAACGGCGTGCGGGTGATCCTGGTTGACTTCTGGTGGCAGGGCCCGCGCTACCAACGCCAGATGCTGTGGGGGGTCGCCGCGATCTGGCTGCTCTTCATGGTCCCGGCCCTCGTCGTGATCGGCATGCACATGGCGGAGCGTTTCCTGTGACCCGCCCGGCCGCCCCGATCCGGGAGACCGACCACGACCGTCCGGCCAGCCTGGACAACCCACGCTCACCTCGCCGCAACACCGGGCTGCCGAACTTCGAGAAGTACGCCTGGCTGTTTATGCGGTTCTCCGGTGTCGTGCTGTTGTTCCTGGTGGTCGGGCACCTGTTCATCGGGCTGATGTGGCAGGGCGGCGTCTACCGCATCGACTTCAACTACGTCGCGCAGCGCTGGGCCTCACCGTTC
>JBAXUD010000616.1:0-1939 GCA_037129875.1 Mycobacteriaceae bacterium | reverse complement strand
TCTTGGTCTCGAGCTTGACCACGCTGGGCACCACCTTGGCGGCGACCTGCTCGACGGAACCGACGGGGACATTCGCCGTCGGGACGGCGGCGGGGCGGTCCGGGATGCCAGCGGTGGCGGGGCTGGCGCCGGCGACCACCGAATGGTCGGCCGGACGCACCATCGTCGCCACGACACCGCCGACGCCTGCCGACACCGCAGCGATCGTCAGCGCGCCGGCCGCCAAACCTATTGAGCGAGAACGCTTCCGCCGCGGCTTATCGCTGACCGGTGGCAAGACAGCGGTGTTGCCGGGGCGCGCGCTGCGATAGGGATCGTATGGCTGCTGGGCTCCTGCGTAACGCCAGTCATACTGGCCCTGCCGATAGCCGGACTGGGAATAGCCCGGTGCCGCTTGGTGATTCGGCACATTCGGGCCGGGCTGCTGCGGCGGCGAGTACCGCGGGTCGTCTGTCATGGTCGCTGCTTTGCTCTTCCTGTTGCGACGTCGGGAATTACGTCGTTGTCGTTGCTGCCAGCTTGCCGGGTACTACTGAGAATCGACTGAGATAACACTCGGCAGGGCTGATGCGTTCTCGTCTAGCGCGTCGAAGTGGCTTTTTACTGCTGTGATTTCGCTGTAGGCGGATGGCGCACGGTACGTCAGGCCGGTCGGAGTTCCCGGGAGCAGTACATAGAAGGTGGTTCCAGGCGGCTGCGCACCGGGCACCGTCTCGCCGATACGGATCATACCGCCGTGTTTGACGACAACCTGTTTCACGATCGCCAGGCCTAAGCCGGAACCGGTCATCGCACGTGCCGACGTCGATCGGTAGAACCGTTCGAACACCAACCCCCGTTCCTCGGGCGCGATGCCGGGCCCCTCGTCGGTGACCACCAGTTCGGCGTGTGCCGCATCCACCTGACGCACCCGTAGTCCCACCGTGCCGCCGGGCGGGCTCCACTTGGCGGCGTTGTCGAGCAGGTTGAGCACGGCCCGGGACAGCCCGGCCGGATCGCCATGGAGCTGCCATCCGATGGCGTCGACGTCGAATTCAATATCGTTGCGGCGCCGCCGGACTCGCTCGAGACTGCGGTCGATGACATCGGTCATCTCCACGTCCTCGAGCACCGTGCCGCGCGCGTTGTCCTCGCGGGTGAGATCCACCAGGTCGCCCACCAGAGTCGACAGCTCCTCGATCTGGCCGATCACGTCGGTACGCAGTTCGGCCAGTTCGCTTTCCGGAATCAGCGGCGCACCGGGCGCACCTGAGGCCATCAGCAATTCGACGTTGGTCCGCAGCGAGGTCAGCGGAGTCTTCAGCTCATGGCCGGCGTCGGCCACCAGCCGGGCCTGCCGGTCCCGTGACTCAGCCAGTGCCCGCAACATGGCGTTGAACGCCTCGGTGAGGCGGGCGAGTTCGTCACTGCCGAACACCGGGATGGGGCGCAGGTCGTCGGTCCGGGCCACCCGTTCTGCGGCCTCGGTCAACTGACCCACCGGCCGCAAACCGGTTCGCGCGACCATGCCGCCGGCGACGGCCGCGATCACCACCCCGACGCCGCCGACCGCCAGCAACACCCACTTCAGTTTGTTCATCACCGCATTGGTCGGCTGCAGACTCTTGGAGATCAGCAGCGAACTGCCGTTGGGCAGATGCAGCGCCAGCACGCGCTGGTTGCCGACGGTGCGCCGCGACATGAACAGTTCACCGCGGATCACAGCCTTCTCCGGCTGGCCGACCGGCAGCGTCTGCCCCTGCTGGTTGGCCGTGTAGATGGAGCGGCCGGGGTTGACCAGCATGGCATTGACGTCGGAGTAGGCGGTGCCCTCGATGGCCTTGGCCGGATCAGCGGCCAGCGATCCGCTGGCGATCAACAGCTGGGCACGGCTCTGCAGCTGGTTGTCGATATCGGTGTAGAGCGCCGCCGACACCACCGCGTACACCGCGACGGCCAT
>JBAXUD010000615.1:0-1941 GCA_037129875.1 Mycobacteriaceae bacterium | reverse complement strand
TGACGAAGATGTTCCAGGTGAAGATCGGCATCCGGAACATCGTCATGCCGGGGCAGCGCATGCAGACGACGGTGGTGATCATGTTGACCCCACCGAGGATGGTGCCGAGGCCGCCGACGGCCACACCGAGAATCCAGAGGTCAGCGCCGGGGCCGGGCGAGTGCACCGCGTCGGAGAGCGGAACGTAGACCGTCCAGCCGAAGTCGGCGGCGCCGCCGGGGGTGATGAATCCGCTGAGGGCGATCAGCGCACCGAAGATGAACAGCCACAGCGACAGCGCGTTGAGCCGCGGGAACGCAACGTCGGGCGCTCCGATCTGCAGCGGCAACACCAGATTGGCGAAGCCGAACACGATCGGGGTGGCGTAGAACAGCAGCATCGCCGTGCCGTGCATGGTGAACAGCTGGTTGTACTGCTCGTTGGAGAGGAACTGCAGGCCGGGAACGGTCAGTTCGGCGCGCATGAACAGCGCCATAAGGCCGGCAAGCGCGAAGAAGGTGAAGCAGGCGATGACGTACATGACACCGATCAGCTTGTGATCGGTGGTGGTGATGACCTTGTAGATCAAGTTGCCTTTGGGCCCCATCGGGGGCGGGGCGGGGCGACGAGCCTCTAGCTCCCGGGGTGGCACTACGGCTGTCACAAGATCCTCCAACCATCCATTGAGACAGATCCCAAAAGAAACCTACGGCGAATAGTAGCCCCAAAGCGGCCCATGTGGGCGCCCGGTCCTACATTCTGTCGTATTTCGCGTCACACCCTCCTGCATGCCGGACTCAAGGCCAGGTCACGCCACGTTTACGGGCGCGGGTGTTACCGTCGCGACGTGCCTTTCCGAGCCGTTTTTTCGGGCCTCTCCGCAGGGGTGGCCGCGGCGTTGACGCTGAGCGGCTGTTCAGGATCCTCGCCCTCCCCTGATGCCCCCGCGACCGTCGTCACCAGCAGTACCAAGATCGCCTCGGCCGGCATACTCGGCAACCTGCGCCGGCCCGACGAATCCTGCGCACCCGACCCGGCTCCCCTGGACGGCCCGCCGCCGGGACCGATCCGCCACGCCGCCGGAGATACCCCGGTGCGGCCCGATCCGATGCGGATCGTGGTGCTGGCCGGTGACGAACTCGACGCGCTGTGCGCGCTGGGTCTGCAGTCGCGCATCGTGGCCGCGGCACTGCCCGACGGATCCGACACCCAGCCGTCGTATCTGGGGACGGTGGTGCACGACGCGCCGGGCGCCGGGACTCGCAGCGCACCGGACCTGGGCGCGATCGCGGCCGCGAAACCGGACCTGATCCTGGGCTCGCAGGCGCTGACGCCGGATGCCTACGGGGCGTTGACGGCGATCGCGCCGACGGTGTTCAGCGCCGCACCGGGCGGGCTCTGGCAGGCCAACCTCCGGATGGTCGGCGCGGCCACCGGCCGGCTGCGGGCCGCCGACGATCTGATCGCCGGCTTCGGCGAGCAGGCCAAGAAGGCCGGTGAGGCCAACGACGCCGGCCACTTCCAGGCCTCAGTCGTGCAGTTGACCGACTCGACCCTGCGGGTGTTCGGCGCCGACACCTTCCCGGGCAGCGTCCTGGCCGCCGTCGGCGTGGATCGCCCAGCGGCGCAACGGTTTACCGATAGGCCCTATATCGAGATCCCGGTGAATGACACCGACCTCGAGCACTCCCCCGACCTGTCGGCGGCCGACGGCGACATCCTCTACATGTCGTTCGCCTCGGCCGCGGCCAAGGACCGCGCGCCCGCCCTGCTGGAGAGCCAGGCCTGGCGCACCCTGTCGGCCAACCGCGACAACCGGGTCTTCGTGGTGAACAACGAGGTGTGGCAGACCGGCCAGGGATTGATCGCCGCACGCGGGATCGTCGACGATCTGCGGTGGCTCAACTCACCGATCAACTAGCTGGGCGGGTCTTAGCGGATGTAGTCCTCCCCGCTGGCGCG
>JBAXUD010000614.1:0-1941 GCA_037129875.1 Mycobacteriaceae bacterium | reverse complement strand
GGCTCCAGAAACGCTTGCAGCGCAGCGGAATACGAGACGACATCAGCCGCCCCCATGAGTTCGCGGGCGGAGTGCATGGCCAGTTGCGGCGCCCCGACGTCGACGGTGGGGATGCCGGTGCGGGCGGCGGTCATCGGGCCGATGGTGGACCCGCACGGCAGATCGGCACGGTGCTCGTAGCGCTGCAGGGGCACGCCCGCCTGCCGGCAGGCGAGTTCGAACGCGGCGGCGGTGCGGCCGTCGGTGGCGTAGCGCAGATTCGGCTGCACCTTGAGCACCGGACCGCCGTTGACCGCGATCAGGTGGCCGGGCTCGTGACGCTCCGGATAGTTCGGGTGGGTGGCATGTGCCATGTCTCCGGAGGCCACCATGGAGGCGGTCAGCAGCCGCAGGAAATCCTCCCGGTCGCCACCCCAGCCTGCGACGATGCGTTCCAGCGTGGTCAGCAGGAAATCGGACTGGGCCCCGTGGTCGGAGGTGGAGCCCACCTCCTCGTGGTCGAACAGTGCCAACACCGGCAGGTAGTCGCCGGGTTCGGCAGCCAGCAGGGCTTCCAGTCCGGCGTAGCAGGTGCCCTGGTTGTCCAGCCGCGGTGCGCTCACCAGCTGCTCGTCAGCTCCGACCAGACCCGAGGGAGTCAGGTCGTGGGTCATCAGGTCCGCGGAGAGCACATCGGCGGGTGCCACGTCGAACTGCCCGGCGACGTAGGCCAGCAGTGAGCGCGGCCGTTCGCCGACGCCCCAGACGGCGTTGACGTGCCGCTGCGGGTCGAGGGTCAGCGATCCCCGGTCCTCGGCGAGGTGGATGGCGAGTTGAGGTACCCGCAGCAGCGGCTCATCCAGGCGCACCAGCCAATGCGCGACACCGCCGGAGGTGCCGGGATCGCGCACCGACAGCCGTCCACTCAGCCCCAGGTCGCGATCGAGCCAGGAGTTCAGCCACGCCCCGCCATACGGCGCAAGTGCCACCACCTGCCAGCCCGCCACCACCCGGTCGGGGTGCTGCTTAACTCGCAGATTGGGGCTGTCGGTGTGGCCGCCGACGATCCGGAAGGCGCCCCGTGGCTCGGTGCTGTTGTCCCACGCGATCAACGATCCGGACCGGACGGCGAAGAAGCGTCCCGTCGCCTCCTGCCCGGTCGGCCAACGGTCGGTTTCGGCGAGTTCGGTGTAGCCCGCGTCGCGAAGACGCGTGGCCACCGTGGCGCACACGTGAAACGGCGACGGAGACGCGTCGATGAATGCGCACAGGCCCTGCGCGGTCGCTTCGGTCATGGGCTCAGACGGCCAGGATCGCGTCGAGGGCGGAGTAGAACATCCCGAGTCCGTCGTCCGACGGTCCGGTCAGCGGCTCGGTGGCGTGCTCGGGGTGCGGCATCAAGCCGACGACGCGGCCGTTGGCAGAGCTGATTCCGGCGATGTCGCGCATGGAGCCGTTGGGGTTCTCGGCGTAGCGGAACACCACCCGGCCCTCGCCTTCGAGCTCGTCGAGCACGGATTCGCTTGCCACATAACGGCCTTCGCCAGATTTCAGCGGGACGAGCAGCTCCGCACCCCATTCGTAGCGCGACGTCCAGGCCGTCGTGATGGAAGCCACCTTCAGCCAGACGTCGCGGCACACGAAATGCAGGCCCGCGTTGCGGGCGAGCGCCCCGGGCAGCAGGCCGGCCTCGCAGAGAATCTGGAAACCGTTGCAGATGCCCAGCACCGGCATGCCCCGGCCGGCCGCGGCGATCACCTCCCCCATGACGGGGGCGAACTTCGCGATGGCACCGCAGCGCAGGTAGTCGCCGTAGGAGAAGCCGCCGGGCACCACCACGGCGTCGACACCCTTGAGGTCGGCGTCACCGTGCCACAGGCTCACCGCCTCAGCGCCGGCGATGCGCACGGCGCGCGCGGCGTCGACGTCATCGAGGGTTCCGGGGAAGGTGATCACCCCGAC
>JBAXUD010000613.1:0-1946 GCA_037129875.1 Mycobacteriaceae bacterium | reverse complement strand
CGTGCCCGCACCGGGGGTCACTTCCTTGATGAAGCCCATGGCCCGGTTGATCGCATCCCCCACGTCACGAGCCACCTCGGCGCTCGGGTCGCGCCCCAATACACCCGGGTACTTGTACTGCTGCGCCGACGCCATGATCACCAGCGCCGCCGCCTCGAAGCAGCCCGGGTGCAGGGCCGTCTTCTCATCCCGCGCCCGTGCCTCGGGATGCTCCCCACTGAGACCCTTGTTCACCTGGAAGATGAACGGGCGCAGCCGGGATGCCTGGAAGAAGGCTTCGGCGATCCGTCCCGGATCGCGCCGCAACAGCGCGGTGGAGATCCACCGGGATTGGTAGCCGCTCCAGAAGGCTCCGAGTTCCCCCTGGTTGCCCGTCCACCAGAACTGATACTCGGGTGCTTCCGGCCTGGGATCCCGAGTGATAAAGCCCGGGTCCGCCTCGTCCCAGTAATCCGGGTTCCACAGGTTCTTGAACTCCAGGAACTGGAACTTCAGATCGACGGTGTAGTCATCGGACCTGCTGCGGAATTGATCGGCGAACTGCTGGATGACGGCCCGGCCCTCGGACTCCGGCAGATCCAGGAACGTCAGCCGGAAGCCGAACTCGTTGGCGGGTCCGAACGCGACCGACTCTCCCCAGTGCCAGTTGTCCAACCCCGCCGGGTAGAACTCGACGAACCGCTCGATCAACTCGCGATAGGCTCCGTCGCTGTTCGCAACGATCGAGCCGGTGACGATACCCACGGTCGAGGGAATCGGATGCGTCAGCAGCGTGACGCGGCTGACGATGCCGAAGGTACCGCCCCCACCGCCGCGAACCCCGAAGAACAAATCCGGTTCGGCGAATTCGTTGACGGTGCGCAACTCGCCGTCGGCCGTCACGATCTCGGCCTGCATGATGCCACCGGAACCGGTGCCGTAGCGCTTGGCGAACGGCCCGAAGCCGCTGCCGAAGGTGAAGCCACCGCAGGCACCCACGCTGGTGCAGCCACCGCCTGCAACGAAGCGGCCGGCCAGGGTGGCGGCCCGATAGGCCTCCAACCAACGAGTCCCCGCTTCGACCGTCATCGCCTGCACGGGTGGGGTTGCGGTCGGCGCCCCTTGCGGGACGAACGAGTCGTGCATCGTGATGTTGCGCATGTCGTGCGTCCACACGAGCAACGAGTCCGGAGCGCAGTTCCGCCCCAAATAATCGTGTCCGGTTCCCTTCACGACGAGCTTGACATTGTTGTCCCGGGCGAAGTTCACCGCCGCGACGATGTCACTGGTCTGCTG
Source organism: Mycobacteriaceae bacterium (assembly GCA_037129875.1). GTDB lineage: Bacteria > Actinomycetota > Actinomycetes > Mycobacteriales > Mycobacteriaceae > Mycobacterium. Next base: position 671 of record JBAXUD010000613.1, on the reverse strand, counting down.
CGCCCTTACTGCGTAAGGGGAGGCGGCGGCCGCCCAGGCCTCGTACCAGCCCGTCGACTGCTGAGCGCCCGGCTGCTCCTCGTTCCAGAAGGGGTTCTTGAGAAGCTCGAAGGTCTCGGGTGCTGCGTCCGCCCAAGGCGGGGACGTGGTAATCAAACGACCACCCAGCTGCTCTTCCAACGCCTGCCACTTCTCGCGAGCTGGCCAGCTACCGGCCGGGGCGCCGGATGGCTTGCCCGCACATGCAGTGGGGGCTACCGCTACCGCGGCCGCGACCAGGGCACCGGTTCGCAGGACCGATCTTCGGGAGACATCAGCCATGGTGCCAAATTAGAGCGTCTTGCACTCTGCCAGCGCATGTTTCGGTATAGCTGTAGTAGCCCTTGGCCCCGGTCTTGCGGGGCGAGGGTGGCGCGGGGACCGAGGGTGAGTTGCACCGAGACGCGGGAACTAGGCGGGGCGGGCAGTCGCGGCTGCCCACCGTGAACGCGCGGAAGTGACCCGGAACGGCGTGGAGATGCCGGATCTCGCTGACGTCGCAGATCGGCGCGTGCCCCTGACATTCAGACGGCGATCGCCAAGGTCTACGTCTACCGGCCCTCCCGGCGTTCACAACCCTCAGAGTTCCAAGACGATGCGCAGAGCCGCATCAACGCGGCGCATCTCCTCGA
>JBAXUD010000612.1:0-1946 GCA_037129875.1 Mycobacteriaceae bacterium | reverse complement strand
GATGCTGTAGACGGTCGCGACGACGGCGAAGACGCCAAACAGTAGCGCCCGCCGTGAGAGACTTCCCGCTATGGCTGACGGTGACTGCACCCTGATCCTCCTGCGCCACGGCGAAAGCCAGTGGAACGCGTCCAACCAGTTCACCGGTTGGGTGGACGTCGACCTCACCGACAAAGGTCGCGCCGAGGCGGCGCGCGCCGGCGAGTTGATCGCCGGGCTCGACCGGCTGCCGGACGTGGTCTACACCTCGCTGCTGCGACGCGCGATCACCACCGCCAATCTGGCGCTGGACAAAGCCGACCGGCACTGGATTCCGGTGCACCGCGACTGGCGGCTCAACGAACGCCACTACGGTGCGCTGCAAGGGCTGGACAAGGCCGCGACCAAGGCTAAGTACGGCGAAGAACAGTTCATGAAGTGGCGGCGCAGCTACGACACCCCGCCGCCGCCGATCGAGCGCGGCAGTGAGTACAGCCAGGATGCCGATCCGCGTTACGCCGACATCGACGGCGGCCCGCTGACCGAGTGCCTGGCCGATGTGGTGGCCCGGTTCGCGCCGTACTTCGAGGGCACCATCGTTCCCGACTTGAAGGCAGGTAAGACCGTACTGATCGTCGCCCACGGGAACTCCCTTCGAGCACTGGTGAAATACCTCGACGGCATGTCCGACGAACAGGTCGTCGGACTGAATATCCCCACCGGCATCCCGTTGCGCTACGACCTCGATGCCAACCTCAGGCCCTTGGTGGCCGGAGGTATCTATCTGGATCCGGACGCCGCGGCCGCCGGGGCCGCGGCTGTCGCCAACCAGGGCGCCAAGTAAAACATCCGGTGAACAGCCGCTGAACTCGCTGTTTGGCGCCCCTGCGGGTTTCTGTGCGCTCTGCCGCATGCGTACGCTTTCGGCGTGAGTGTTGGTGCGATGGCACTGAGCGCCGTCGTGGCGGGAACGCTGGGCCTGGGGTCCGGGTTCGCGGTCTGCGCTTCGCGCGGGAGGCGTTCGGACGAAGGCGGCGGTGGCCGCTCCGCTGCCGAGGCCGGCATGACTGTGTCCGAGGTGCTTCAGCGCGTGGTGGCCTCCGCACCGGTCGGTGTGGTGGTGGTCGATCGTTTGCGCGATGTGGTGGTCAGCAACGAACGGGCAACCGAGCTGGGGCTGGTCCGCGAGGGCCTGCTCGACGAACGGGTATGGGCTGCCGCGCAGCGCACTCTGACTCACGGCGAGGACGTCGATGTTGATCTTGCTGCGCCGGTGGGAGTGGCCGGCCGGCGCTTCGGTCTGTCGGTGCGTGGGTCCGTCCGGTTGCTCAGTCCGGAAAATCCCCGGCTGGCCGTGATCTACCTTGACGACCAGTCCGAGCAGGCCCGCATGGAAGCCAGCCGCCGCGACTTCGTGGCCAACGTCAGCCACGAGCTGAAGACTCCGGTTGCGGCGATGGGTGTTCTCGCCGAGGCCCTGTTGGAATCCACCGACGATCCGGAGACGGCTCAGCGGTTCGGGCAGAAGTTGCTCACCGAATCCCAGCGGCTGGCGAACATGGTGGGTGAGCTGATCGAGCTGTCCCGCCTGCAGGGCGCCGAACGTCTCCCCGATCTGGTTTCGGTGGATGTCGATTCCGTTGTGCAGGAGGCAATTTCGCGCCATAAGGTCGCCGCCGACAGTGCCGACATCACGATCAGCACGGATGCGCCGAGTGGCCTGCACGTGCTGGGTGACCAGGGGCTGCTGGTGACCGCGATGGCCAACCTGATCTCCAATGCCATCGCGTATTCGCCCGACTCCTCGACGGTGTCCATCTCCCGTCGCCGCGGCGGCGACGAGGTCGAGGTCTCGGTGACCGATCGGGGAATCGGAATCGCGCTGGCCGACCAGGAGCGGGTGTTCGAACGGTTCTTCCGGGTCGACAAGGCGCGTTCGCGCGCCACCGGTGGGACCGGACTCGGGC
>JBAXUD010000611.1:0-1966 GCA_037129875.1 Mycobacteriaceae bacterium | reverse complement strand
TTCAGCGACGCAAGGTCCTTGTCGGTGAAACCGGTTCCGACCCGGCCGATGAAACGCAGACCCCCGCGTTCGGGAATGCCGAGCAGCAGCGCGCCGATACCGCTGGAGCGCCCTCCTTCGCCCTTGCGCCAGCCGCCGATCACCGCCTCCTGGGTGTTCCAATTCTTGTCCTTGATCCACGCCGAGGATCGCCGCCCGAGTTGATACGTCGAATCCCACTTCTTGGCGACCACGCCCTCCCATTTGCGTTTGCGGGAGTAGGCCAACGCCGCGGGGCCGTCGCCGTCGAGCAGGGGCGGCGCGATCAGACCCGTACCGGCGGCGAATGCCTCCAGCAGGCGGCGCCGATCGCGATACTTCACCCGCACCAATGAACGACCGTCCAGACTGAGAATGTCGAAGGCCCAGAACTCGATTCGGCTTGCCCGCGCCCGATTCTGCATCTCACTGAAATTCGGGACGCCGTGGGAGTCCAGCGCCACGACCTCACCGTCGAGGACGACGTCGTGGTCGGCCAGGGCGTCGGCCAACGACTGCAACTGGGGGTATTCCCCGGTGACGTCGCGTCCGTTGCGGGTCTGCAGGTGCAGTGTGCCGCGGTTGACTTCCACCAGCATGCGGTAGCCGTCGAATTTGCCCTCGAACGCCCACTGCGCGGCCGTCATCTGTCCACCGATCCGAGAGTCGCGAGCATCGGCGCGAATTCGCTCAACCGGGACACGGCTGCCGGCGACTCGCCGGCGGCGGACTGCTCCTTCATCCGGTGCGCCAGCCACTGGTCGCCGTTGGTTTGAATCAACGCGTAGCGGCCGGAGATCCGCCGGCCGTGCAGATCGACGATCACCTCCCCGCCCTTGTCCGCAGCTTCGCCCGGAACGGTGAACTTCTCCGCCTCGTAAGTACCCGAATCCCAGACGGTGACCTTCCCGGCGCCGTACTCGCCCTTGGGGATGGTGCCCTCGAAGGTGGCGTACTCCAACGGGTGATCCTCGGTGTGCACGGCGAGGTGGTTGACCGACGGGGTGTCGGGAAGGTTCTTGGGCACCGCCCACGACACCAGCACGCCCCCGCGCTCCAGCCGGAAGTCGTAGTGCAGCCGACGGGCCCGGTGCTCCTGGATGACGAAGCGGTTGTTGCCACTGACGACCGGGGACGCCACCGGAACGGGTTCGGGCGTCTTGGCCGCGGTCCGCATGCTTCGGTAGGTGGTCAGCGCGTCCACGGCGGGTGCGTCCAGGCCGGCCAGCAAGTCCCCGTGTTCGGCGAGCCGGGCCAGCACCTCCTCGAACTGAAGCTGACTCAGGTCCGGATCGCTGAGCTCCTCCCAGGTGCGCGGCGCGGCGACGGTCGGAGTCTGGCGGCCGCGCAACGAATAGGGGGCGATGGTGGTCTTGGCGGCATTGTTCTGGCTCCAGTCCAGGAACACTCTTCCGGCCCGCAGGCTCTTGGTCATGGTGGCAGTCACCAAGGCGGGCATGCTCTGTTCCAGCTGCTGGGCCACCCGTCGGGCCAGCACGACCACGCCGTCGCCGCGGAGCGGTTCGGCCAGCGGCACATACAGATGCAGCCCCTTACTGCCGCTGGTGAGCGGATACACCCGCAAGCCGATGTCGTCCATCAACTCTCGCACCGCGTGAGCGACCTCGCAGAGCTGCGCCATGCTCACTTCCTCGCCCGGGTCGAGGTCGAACACCAAGCGGTTGGCCGGGCCTGGCCGGCCGTCGATACCGAAAAGCCACTGCGGCACATGGACTTCCAGCGCGGCCTGCTGTGCGATCCAGGCAAGGCCGGTGGAGTCGTCGATGATCGGGTAGACGGTGTCGCCCGAGCGGTGTGCCAGGGTGCCGCGGTGCAGCCATGCGGGTGCGGACTTCGCCAGTTCCTTCTCGAAGAACGCCGTGCCGTCAACGCCGTTGGGCCAGCGCTTGCGGGTGGCCGGACGGCCGGCGATATGCGGCACCATCGC
>JBAXUD010000610.1:0-1971 GCA_037129875.1 Mycobacteriaceae bacterium | reverse complement strand
AAACCCCGCTGAGCCGATTACTCGCCGCGGACCTTCGCGGCAACGGTTTGGGCCTTGTTGGCAATGTGGTCGGCTTTGTCGGCAACCGCTCCGGTTTTGTTGGCAACGTGGTCGGCTTTGTTGGCAATGTGGTCGGTTTTGTCGGCAACCGCTCCGGTTTTGTTGGCAATGTGGTCGGCTTTGTCGGCAATGTGGTCGGTTTTGTGGGCAACGTGGTCGACGACACCGGCCACTGCGTCCTTGGCGGTATCAGCGGCGGCGGTGGCCTTGTCTACCGCGGTGTGGGCGGCGTCCTGAACCTCGTCGACGGCCTCGCTGACAGCTTCCTTGGCCTTGTCGGCGAGGTTCTCAGCGGCTTCCTTGCCGTGCTCGAAAGCTTCCTTGGCCTTATCGATGAATGACATATGTTTCACCCTTTCTCGGTGGGTTCGGTACCCGAACGGCTTACCCGCGCAAATCTACGCACCCCGACGGTGTGGCCGGCCCTTGCGGGTGCCGGCTGGGCCGCTCGCTATCACGAAGGTCTCGGCGAGCCCAGCAGGACGGTCCGCAGCCCGGCGCGGAGCTCGTCGGGCAGCGGCACCGGTCCCTGATCGCCGAGCAGTACCAGCACGGTGTCACACACCCCGATGCACGTGCCGTCGACGAACAATCCGGTCGAGGCGATGTACGACGTGCGCCCGATCCGGCCGACGCCCGCTCCGGTCGCGATCAGCACCGGCCAGTGGGCTTCGGCGAGGAAATGCACGGCGTTCTGTGAGGTGACCAGTCGCAGCTGCCGGCCCGTGCTGTCGTACGCGCCAGGCAGCAGCCGTCGGTTCATCGTGGCGCGCGCGTTCTCGTGCAACGACTCCAGCGCCAGGTTGTTCAGGTGGGCGTTGGCATCCATATCGCCGTATCGGGCGGCGATCTCGTCGACGACCGGATACGACTCCAGCCGCAGCCGCATCGGGTCCGGCCTGGCCGCGGTCGTTGTCCATTCGGTCACAAGGTCGCCCAGCGTAGCAATGCCGGCCACCCGGAGCGCGTTTACAATCCGTTGTGGCTTCCGACGGGACGCCGGCAGATCGGGCCGGCATCGATCCCGAACGACTGACGGTGACGCTGGCAGTTCTGGCCGAACTGCACCAGCTCGATGAGAACCACCCGGACTTCATCGCGGTGCGCCGGGCAACCTCCTACATGTTCAAGGCGGCGAAGAAATCGCGCCGCCGGGAGAAGCAGGCGGAGATCGCCGATGCCGACCGCGCGGTCGTCGCCGCGACCGCCACCGGCGCCGCCGATCGCATCGATGACGAAACCCGCGGCATCCCGCTCTCCACATCGGCGACCGCACCCAGTGCCGGCACCCTCATCCGGTCGCGGGCCTGCTACATCTGCAAGCAGCACTACACCCGGGTCGACGCGTTCTATCACCAGCTGTGCCCGCAGTGTGCGGCCTTCAGCCACGCCAAACGGGAGGCGCGCACCGATCTCACCGGCAAGCGCGCCCTGCTCACCGGAGGCCGCGCGAAGATCGGCATGTACATCGCCCTGCGCCTGCTTCGCGACGGCGCGCACACGACGATCACCACCAGGTTTCCCCGTGATGCGGTGCGCAGGTTCTCTGGTCTGCCGGACGCCGCGGACTGGCTGCACCGCCTGCGGGTGGTGGGCATAGACCTTCGTGACCCGGCTCAGGTGGTCGGCCTCGCGGACGCCGTCGCCGACGCCGGTGCGCTCGACATCCTGATCAACAACGCCGCCCAGACAGTGCGCCGATCCCCGGGCGCGTATGCGCCACTGGCCGCAGCCGAACTCGCGCCGCTGCCCGACGGCCAGACTCCCGAGCTGCTGACCTTCGGACACACCAGCGACGCCCACCCGCAGGCGCTGGCCGCCTCCGTCGCGAGCCACCCGATCCTCGCCGCAGCCTCAAGCGCCGACGCCCTGACGGAAGCCATCGCGCAGGCCGATGGCCTGACGGAAGCC
>JBAXUD010000061.1:0-11935 GCA_037129875.1 Mycobacteriaceae bacterium | reverse complement strand
ATGCGCGATCCCGCCTTCGGCTTCTCGCTGTCGCTCATGCGCGATCCCCCTCGAAGATGTGCCGCAGCGCCCTGCGCGCCATCACCTCGACGGCGTGCCGCCGGTAGTCCGCACTCGCCACGAAATCCGAGACCGGGTCCGCGGCCCGCGCGGCCGCCGCCCCGAAGGCGGCCGCCACATCGTCGGCGACCGTGCGGCTTTCCCAATCGACACCTTCGTAACCAATAGCCTCGGCTGCCGGCGCGCGCACCGCTGTGGGCGCCACACCGCCCAGCGCCAATCGGACCGAGTGGGTCGGCTCGTCGAGCACAAGTGTCACCGACGCGGTGGCGTAGCAGACCGCGTTGCGGGGTCCGACGCGGTAGAACAGCTGCGGGCCGGTGCTGGGGGTGAAACGGACCGCCGTCAGGATCTCGTCGGCAACCAGGCACGTACCCTCTGGCGCAAGGACATCCGCCAGTGCCACGCTGCGAGGGCCTTCCCGACCGACCATGTCCACCGTGGCGTCGTGTGCCAGTAGAACCGGGACGAGGGTTCGGTGCGGGCCGCCGCCGCAGATGTTCCCGCCCACCGTCGCCCGGTTCCGGACCTGGCGGGAGCCCAACGATCGGGTGGCTTGCCCGAGTGCGGTTGCGGCCGAAGCGAGTTCGGCGTTCGCCCGCACATCGGCAACGGTGGCCATGGCCCCCAGCCGCCACTGTCCATCGCGGAGATCCACCCCGCGCAGTTCCGCAACCGCCCGCAGGCTGACGAGCCCTGTTGCCGGTACTCCACGATTCAGGTCGGCGACAATGTCGGTGCCACCCGCGATGACCTGCGCCCGGGGGTGGTCGCGACGAGCCGCCACTGCCTCTCCAATAGTCCTGGGGGTCAGCAGGGTGCCGCTCATCTCTCCGCCCATCGTCTCGCCGTGACTGCACCGTAGCGAAGACTCACCGATTACGGGCCCCAAGCGCACCTGATGATCACTAGGCTGTGGTTCACGCTCATCGGCGGAGTGGCAGCGCCGACGACGCGTGCAACACCAAGGAGTCCCCAATGCCCAATTCCTCGACCACTTCGACCACTTCGCCGGTTCTCGCGATCCGGTACGACTTGCGGGCGAAGGGAGTCGGCGACGTTCAGCCGCGGTCGGCGAGGATTCGAGAGCGTTGACGTGGCCCCCGGGGAGGATGTCCGGACTGGCCACCCTGATGACCGCCGTCCGTTACGGGGTCCGGTGGCGAACGGCGCGCCGGAGAGTGCTGCGGCGAACGCCTCGGAGTTGGTGACGGCCAGGGTCAAGCCGGGTCAGGAGAAGGCTTACGCGAATCTACGCGCCGCCTTGAACGCCGAGGCCGCCGAGTTCCCCGGCTTCGTGAACATCGAAGTCGTCTCGCCGACAACTGGGGACAACACCTGGACCGTGGTGCTCACCTTCGAATCGGACGCCGCTCTGCAGCAGTGGCGGGCATCCCCCGAGCGCGCCGAACTCGTCGGCCGGGTCCGTAAGGTCGCCGACGACCAGGACTGGGTGCTCCCCAGCGGCTTCATTAGGTGGTCCTCCCGGAACGATTCCGCCACGGGTCAGGCCCCGGCCTGGAAGCAGGCGATGACGGCCCTCGCCGTGCTGTACGCCATAGTGTCTGTCCTCAACATCACGTTGGGCAATTTCATCGGCAATGGGCTCAGAGTGGAGGGCAGACCGGTCGTCTCCGGCCTGGGGTTGCCGTTCCCGTTAGTCGTGTTCATCGGCAATGCCGTCTGCACGATCTTGCTGACCTGGGTGTTGATGCCCATCGTGACCCGGCTGCTCAGCTGGTGGCTGAACCCGTCGGCCTCACCGGCACAGACGATCCGTGGCGTCGTGCTTCTGCTGGCGATCTACCTGATCGAGGTGCTGTTCTTCGTCTGGGTGTTCCGGAACTTCGGATTCTGAGGTGCGCCAAATCCGTAAGGCAGTCGCGACTCTGATGTGGTCCAGCGCTCCCACTCGTCGAAGGGCTGTTCTCCGTGGACATCAACACCATCACAGAGGTTGTCAGACACCCCTCCGAACCGCCGGGCAGGGACTGGCGCGAAGGGGACGCCTGGCTCGCGGGCGGAACCTGGCTGTTCTCCGACAAGCAACCTAACCTGCGCCGCCTGATCGACCTGGTACCGCTGGGCTGGGATGAGCTGACGGCCACTGACGCAGGTCTCAAGATCGGGGCGATGTGCACCGTGCACAAGCTCAACGGGCTGTCGGCGCCGGGCGATTGGAGGGCGGCTCCTCTGGTCCGAACAAGCTGCGAAGCCTTCCTGGCGTCGTTCAAGGTGTGGAACACCGCCACCGTGGGCGGCAACATCTGCTTGTCACTGCCCGCCGGCCCGATGACCACCCTGGCGGTGGCACTTGAAGCCACCTACACGCTGCAGTCGACCGACGGGTCACAGCGAACAATCGACGCACTCGATTTCGTGACCGGCGATCACGAGAACATCCTGGCGCCCGGCGAGCTACTGCGGGAGGTGGATATCCCCCGTTCCGCGCTGCGCAAGCGGCAGACCCACCGCCGATTCACCCTGACGCGCATGGGCCGGTCGACCATCTTCATGATTGCCACGCAGCGGCCCGACTCAGCCGACCTGCTCCTGACCATCACGGCGGGCACTACCCGCCCTGTTCGTCTCGCCTTCGACACGATTCCGGACGCCGCGGAGTTGCAGCGCAGCATCGACGGGCTACCCGAAGAGATTTGGTTCAGTGACCCGAATGGCACTCCCGACCATCGTCACCACCTTGCCAAGCACTTCGCCGAAGAGATCCGCACCGAGCTCGGTCAGAGAGAGTCCTGATGACCTACATCGTGAACGGGGAGACATTCGACCAGGCGCCACGGCCCGGCCAGTGCCTCCGCACCTTCGTCCGCTCTCTGGGTTGGCACGGCGTCAAGAAGGGTTGCGACGCAGGCGATTGCGGTGCATGCACTGTTTGGCTCGATGGCGACCCGGTGCACAGTTGCATCACGCCCGCCTTCCGCGCGGAAGGGCGTCAGGTCACCACCATCGAGGGGCTCGGCACACCCGAAAACCTGCACCCGATGCAGCGCCAGTTCCGCGACGCGCCTGGCTTCCAGTGCGGGTTCTGCACCGCGGGCATGATCATGACCGCGACGACGTTCACCGACGAGCAGAAGCAGAACCTGCCGCGCGCGCTCAAGGGGAACCTCTGTCGCTGTACGGGCTACCGTGCGATCGAGGATGCGGTCAATGGCGTGATCGGGATCGAAGAGGCGCTGCCCGGTGCTGCCATCGGCACCAGCGTGGCGGCGCCGGCGGGAACCGATGTGGTGACCGGCCGCGCGGAGTACACCATGGACACCGAGATCGAGGGCATGTTGTTCCTCAAGGTGCTGCATTCGCCCCATGCGCACGCGCGCATCGTCTCGATCGACAAGACCGCCGCGCTCGCGGTTCCGGGCGTGTATCGCGTGTACACCTGGGAGGACGTCCCACGCAAGCGGTTCAACACCGCGCTACACACCGACCACCTCGTCGACCCTGACGACACCATGATCCTCGACAACGTGATGCGGTTCGTCGGACAGCGTGTTGTCGCCGTGCTCGCTGATTCGGTGGCCGCCGCGGAAGAAGGCTGCCGCCTCGTCGACGTCAGCTACGAAGTGCTGCCGGCCGTCTTCGATCCCGAGCAGGCGATGAGCGACGACGCGCCGCAGTTGCACAGCTCGCAGGACCCGTTCATTCGGGATCCCAAGCACAACGTCCTGATCGAACTGCACAGCGAGATCGGCTCTGTCGCGGCGGGTTTCGCCGAGGCCGACGTGATTCACGAGGCCACATATTTCACGCCGCGTGTCCAGCACGCCCACCTCGAGACGCACGGATCGATCACATGGATGGAGGATGGCAGGCTGCACGTGCGGACCAGCTCGCAGTCGCCATCGATCTGCAAGCTCAAGCTCTCCTACCTGTTCGACCTGCGGCCAGATCAGCTCAGGGTGTTCTGCAAGCGGGTCGGCGGCGGATTCGGCGGCAAGCAGGAGGCCATCTCCGAGGATCTGGCTGCGCTGGCCACACTGGACACCAGTCGGCCGGTGTGCTTCGAGTACACCAGGGAAGAGGAGTTCACCACGGCCTCACCGAGGCACCCGATGAGAATCACCGTAAAGCTCGGCGCCAAGTCCGACGGAACCCTAACGGCGTTCCAGTTCAGGAATGTCTCCAACACCGGGGCATACGGCAACCACGGCAGCGAGACGTTGTTCGCGGGGGGCGCTGCGTTGATGCAGTACCGCTGTCCCAACAAGAAATTCGATGCGTGGGCTGTCTACACCAATACCGTGCCAAGTGGTGCGCTGCGCGGTTACGGCATGACCCAGCCGACTTTCGCCGCGGAATCGGCGATGACCGAATTGGCGATCGCCCTCGACATGGATCCGATGGAACTGCGCCGCCGCAACGTGATTCGTCCGGGTGACGCACTGCTGGCGATCGTCGAGCAGCCCGATGACGTGACGTTCACCGAGGACGGACTCACCGCTTGCATCGACGTGGTCGACGCCGCCCTGCACCGCAGTGCCGACGGACACCCGCTCGGCCCTGACTGGCTGATCGGAACGGGCGCCGCGAGTTCCATCCACGAAACCGCCCCACCCACCGATCACATCTCCGAAGCCTGGGCGACGCTTCGAGACGACGGTAGCTACGAGATCGCCGTCGGCACAGTCGAGTTCGGGGAGGGCACCTCTACGGCACATGTGCAGATCGCGGCCACCGCACTCGCCACAACGCCTTCGCGGGTGCACCTCGTGCAGTCCGACACCGACCGCACCGGCTTCGACACCGGAGCGTTCGCCAGCGCGGGGTTGTCCGTCGCGGGGAACGCCGTCCATAAGGCGTCAACCGCGCTGCGCGACAGCATCCTCCGCTTCGCGGCCGTTCACATGGGCGTCGATGTGGGCTCGTGTTCGATGGACCGCGACGGGGTGAAGTGCGGCGACGGCAGGCTTGGGCTGACTGAGTTGTTGGCGGCCGCGCATGAGCGTCGGGTCCGCTTCAGCGTGTCGCGGAAGGCCTACGGCTCACCGCGCAGCTTGTCATCGAACGCGCACGGCTTCCGGATCGCCGTGCACAGGATCACCGGCGAGATCCGAATCCTCTATAGCGTCCACGCGACCGATGCCGGCGTCGTGATCAACCCGGCGCAGGTGCGCGGCCAGATAGAAGGCGGGGTGGCCCAGGCCATCGGCTTCGCGCTGACCGAGAACTACCACGTTGATGAGAACGGGGCGATGGCCAACCCCAACCTGCGCAACTACCGCATCCCCACCTTCGCCGACGTTCCCCACACCGAGATACACCTCGTGGAATCCAGTGATTCCGTTGGCCCGCTGGGGGCGAAGGGCATCGCGGAGTCGAACGTCAACCCCGTGGCGCCCGCGCTGGCCAACGCGCTGCATGACGCTACCGGCGTGCGTTACCGCGAGTTGCCCTTCACCCCGGAACGGATCTACCGACAGCTCGGGGAGAACAGAACACGCTGAGGCACCCGTCCTAGCGGCCCGCCAACGATGCAGCCGCGGCAATTCCCGGAATCACGGGTAGGACCGCAATCTGCTTCGGCGCCAGGGTATTCGCATCAGGTGTCGGCCTTTCAAGCGTGTACTTGCGGACCTCTTCGCCAGCCTGGGTCAGACCAGCGATAAGGAGGTCGGCTCCGAAGGTCGTGCTGGTGGTTGCCGTTGTGACGCCGGGGTTTTCACCGGGGAAGGGCGCGAAGGATGCTATCTGGTTGTACTTGACGTCTTCGTCGTGATGGTTCGGGTTGTCGAGGTAGACATCGGGGTGGCCGTCCAACCGCGACCCGCTGGACCAGACGCGTACGGTGCCGTCACCGGCAAGCTGGCTCGTGACGATGCTCTGGGCGCCGCCCTCAGCGCCGGCGACCCACCCCGCGGACAACGCGACGCCGCCGGTGTACTTCTCGTCGTACGCCATGAATTGCGATGTCATCCGCATATCGTTCGGGTTTCCCGAGTGTGTGTGAGTCGCCGTGCCGTTCGCCCGGGCCCGTGCCGTCGGGGTGAACAGGTCCCAGCGGAAGGACTTGATCAACGGAGCCTCGCCGGGCCCGGGCGCGGTGACCACACTCTCCCGGCCCGATTCCGCCTCGACCATGCCGGTGGCCAGTGCGACTCCCGACTTGGAGAGCGGGTAGGGCGTGAATGCGGAGAACACATCTGGTGCAGTGCCCGGCGTGGCGGGCAGCACCGACGAGAAGACCTTCACCTGCGACTGGATGCCAGGCCCTGAGCCGACGATGATGTTGTCGGCCAGCGCGTTTCCGTCGATCTTGGCACCGGCAACGCTGACGCCACCGGTGAACGAGGCGTCGAACGGGGCGAACCGGGTCAGTTCGGTCTTGAACACCCCGGCGGGGGTGGTGTTCCCGTCGTAGACGACCACTTGCGGTGACGCGCCTCTGCCGGCGCCGACGATCAGGTCGAGGATGCCATCGCCGTTGACGTCGGCCATGGCAGCCGATGGCATGCCGTCGAAGTCGGGAAACGGGAAGACGGTCTGTAGAAGTTTGTCGCCGTTGCCATCCCGAACCTGTACCGATGCCGGCTTTCCGTTGGATCCCGGGATGGCGACGGCATAGGTGGAAACCTCGGGGATGACGTTGATCAAGGCCATCAGCCCGTTGTCCTCATGATTGAGGCGGTGGCAGTGGATCACGTAGGTGCCCTCGAACTTCACGAACTCCTGGCGCAGTGTCAGCGTTGCCGGGGTGCTAACGACGTGATTGTCGTCGAAAATCGGTGCGGGGACGTTGACGTTGTCGAGTCCCCACTGCTGCACGCCGGTCTTTCCCCGATTCGGATCGTCGATGGCCGTCACCTGAAAGTCGTTGACGTGGATATGTATCGGATGCGCATCGTTGTTGAAGTTGGTGATGAGCCACTCCTCCACGGAGTTGAGCCGTGGCTGGATGAGCGGGATGTTGGGGAATGCGTTGTCGTCGAATTGGTAGATGACGGCCTTGGGATCGCTGTTGCTGGCTTTGTCGCCGCCGATTGTGTCGTTGATCGTCAGCACCCGTTTGACGGCAGGTGTCATCGCCGATGTATCCACGAAGGACGTGTACGCCTCGAGGTTCTGTCCCGGCTCGAACGCCGTAGTCTGCCCTTCGCCGCTGGTGTCGGGGGTGGCCCTGATCAACGTCTGGGTCGGAAACACGAAGAAACCATCGGTGTAGCTGATGTACTTCGGATCCACGCTCAGGGTGCCGAGCACTGCGGGCGTGTTCTTGGTTCCGTTGTTGGTGTACAGCACACCAGGATTCACGATCTCCTTGGCTCGGGGATCAGGCGGAAACTCCAGGATCAGATCACCCTGCTCGGGCATGGTGACCGCGATCGCGTACCGCGACGCCGGTGGGACGTCCAATGTCGTGCCGTCACCGTAGACGGGCCTGCCGACCTTTGTGTACGGATTGCCGTCCTGCCCGACGATGGAGATCTTCGGGTGCTTGCCCGTTGCGGTCTCTGTCAACCTGACTGTCATGTAGGCGATGTCGCTGATGTTGGCGACCACCCAGATCTCGGTCTGGCCCGGCTTGATCTTCAAATCCGGCTGGAACTGACCGTTGACAGTGAACTGCACATCGCGTTCGTTCTCCGGCAGCGCGGGGTTCTCCGCGAACTTCTCAGTCGGGCTTTCGAATTCGATCAGGTTCGACGGCATGAACTGGGTCTGTCCGCGGTTGTTGTGCGGCGACAGTGGACCGGCCCACCACGCCGTGATGTATTTGGCGCCTGCGGTGGTGTCGGCAATGTTCACCGGGGCGAGGCTCGGCTGATAAGTGCCGTCGGCAAGTTGTGAACCCTCCGGGGGTTTGAGCGTGCTCACGAATTGCGGCCAACTGTAGTTGTTCAGCCTGTGTCCCTTGCCGTTCCGATCGAACACGTAGTTGAACTGAATCGCCATGTCACGCACGGGAATGCGGTTCTTGGTAACGAGCGGGAGGTTGCCGTCAGGGCGGCCGATCTCAAGGAGTCCGGCCAATCCGAAGTAGGTATGCTGCGCGGTCATCGTGTGGCGGTGACTGTGGTACCAGTACAGTCCGTTGGGCATGGTCTTGGGGATGTCGTAGGTGTAGGTGTTGCCCATCCCGGCTGGAATCGACAGCAGCACATTGTCGGCGTTGCCCGCCGGACTGACATGCAGGCCGTGGGTGTGCAGGTTCAGCGGCGACTCTTCGAGCGCGGGTGGATAGATCGGCACCTCGCCGCCCTTCGGCGTGAATGCCGGGTCGTAGAAGTCCTGCGTTTCCAGATTCTGAAGGTCGTTGTCGAAGTGGACGATCAGCTTTTCGCCCGGGTCTACCCGGAGCGTCGGCGCGGGGTAGAGATTGTCGCCCTTGTTGAAGCCATTGGAACTCGTGCCCTTGATGAGGTCATAGCCGAATATCAGGAAGTTCGTGACCGGCTCCTTGACGGTGTCCAGGTTCACGGTGCCCTGGTGTGCCGACAGTCGTACTTCGAGGATCCCGTCCTTGCTTGACAGCTTGACGGGTTCCCGAAACGGCGCCGGCTTTCCCGCCGGTCCCGCGTTGACCCCGGCCTGCGGTTGCGGCGCTCCCCTCTGCTGGCCGCTGCACGCCGTCAACATCGCAATCAACGACACGACCGACATCAGGGCTACAGCGAGGAACAATCTGCTCTGACCGGGCCGCATGAGAGCCTCCCATTCCGGACAGCGCGCTGATGCACCGCCGCGCCAGTGACTGCAACCGTAGCGAAGACACAGGCGTGCGGGGCCGGTAGCACGTGGATAATCACTATGCGGCGGCTCATGCCGCCTGGCGAAGTTGTCGAAACGTCGAGGCAGTACCAAGGAGTCCCCTCATCATGCCGGTGTACTGGTTGTTCAGAGGTCGCGGTTCCTGACGTGCGCCAAATCCGTGAGGCAGTCGCGTCCTGGTCGGCGGCCGATCTGAGGATGGCGGGCGCGACCCTGGTCCGGTCTGACGGCTCGACCCCCCACCAGCTGGGTCTGGCACTGGTCACCAACGAGTCCGGGGACACCGTCGGCGCGCTGTCAGGGGGATGTGTGGACGCAGACATCGTGCTGGCCTGCGACCGGGTGTTGGCCTGCGGGCCGGCCGAGGTGCTGACCTTCGGAGCCGACGACGGGGAGTTCGATGCAGGGCTGGTGTGCGGCGGAGTCATCACCGTTTGGGTGCACGAACTGAGTCGCGCCGCCGCATCTGCGATCCGCGGCGCGTCGGACGCGGCCGTTCTCACCTACCGCTTCGGTGGCCACGTGCAGCAGCACGCCGTAAGCCTTTCCGATGCAATGAATTACGAGAACTCACCCGTTGACTCGGAGTCGCCCCGCGGCATCGCGGCTCATTGGCTCCTGAGCTCGCGTCGGCGCACGGAGTTGATGAGCTTGCCCGACGGTGGACAAATGTTCCTGGAGGCCTTCGGGCGGCGCCGGCTGTTCGTCGTGGTGGGCTCAAGCGGATATACCGAAGCCCTGTGCGCCCAGGCGGCCTTATTGGGGTACGAGTCCGTCGTCGTGGAGCCGCGGCCCCGCTTCGCCGCGGGTATCACCTGTGCCGACGAGGTGATCGGCACCTGGCCTGACGCGGCGCTGGAGAAATTGACCGATCACGGACGCCTCGACGCCACGTCCGCGATCGTGGTCTGCACTCACGATTCGAAGTTCGATATGCCCGCATTGACTGCAGCCCTGCAGAGCCCTGCGGGGTTCATCGGTGCGCTGGGCTCCCGGGCGACCAACGTCGAGCGATTCGAGCGTTTGCGTGCCCGCGGATTTCCGGAGACCGCGTTGCAACGCGTCAACGCGCCGGTAGGCCTCGATCTCGGCGGTGCCACTCCCGCCGAGACCGCCGTATCGGTCGCTGCGCAGATCATCGCCGTCGCTCACGGTCGAAGCGCCGCGCCGTTGCGTGACACGTCTGGACCGTTGCATGCTCGATGATCGCGTCGCGGGCATCCTCCTCGCCGCCGGCGGCGCGACCCGGTTCGGCTCGGACAAGTTGGCGGCCGACCTGGGAGGACGGACCCTCCTGCAGTGGTCGGCGACCGCAATGCTCGATGCCGGACTGGACCCGGTCCTGGCGGTGATTCAACCCGGGGTTGCGCACACAGTGCCCGAACGGGTGACGCCGGTGGTCAACGACCGGTGGCGCGGCGGCATCGCGACGAGCGTGCAGACCGGACTGGCCGCCCTGGACAGCGAACCAGCGGTCTGTGCGGCAGTGATCGCGCCCGCCGACCAGCCGTGGTGCCGAGCGCAGGTGTACCGACGACTGCTCGACGCCTTCCGGTGTTCCGGTCGCGGCGTGGTCGTCGCCACCTTCGACGGCGCCATGCGCAACCCCGTACTGCTGGCGCGCAGCAAGTGGCCACTGGCCGAACTGATCACGGGCGACAACGGCCTGTCCGCAGTAGTGCGCGGACTGAAGCCGTTGACGGTGGAATGTGCAGACGTCGGTTCCGTCATCGACATCGACACCCCGGCCGATCTGGCGCGTGCTCGACGGTCGGACCGTTGACTAATTCTTGCGCGCCCGCCGGATGATGGCGCGCAGCTTGTCCAGGCGCCCGGCGATCTCCCGTTCGGCGCCGTGGCCGCTCGGCCGGTAGTAGTCGACGCCGGTTAATTCATCCGGCGGATATTGTTGCGGCACAACGCCGTCAGGGTCGTCGTGCGGGTAACGGTAGCCCTGTGCGTGACCGAGCCGGGCGGCCCCGGAATAGTGGCCGTCACGCAGGGCGGCGGGGACCGATCCGGACTTGCCGGCCCGGATGTCGCTCATGGCAGCCGACAGGGCCGTGGTGACGGCGTTCGATTTGGGCGCGGTCGCGAGGTGGACCGTGGCATGGGCCAGAGTCAACTGTGCTTCGGGCATCCCGATCAGGGCCACCGTCTGGGCGGCCGCCACCGCGACGGGCAGCGCGTTGGGATCCGCCATGCCGATGTCCTCGCTGGCCAGGATCACCAGCCGGCGAGCGATGAACCGGGGGTCCTCCCCTGCGACCAGCATCCGGGCGAGGTAATGCAGTGCGGCGTCGACGTCCGACCCGCGAACCGATTTGATGAAGGCACTGACGACGTCGTAGTGCTGGTCGCCGTCGCGGTCGTAGCGCACCGCCGCCCGGTCCAGCGACTGCTCGACGGTCTCGACCGTGATGGCGCCGGCGGCCGCCACCGCGGTCTCGGCGGCCACCTCCAGCGCCGTCAGCGCCCGGCGGGCATCCCCGGCGGAGAGCTGAACCAGCAGGTCCAGCGCGCCGTCCTCGATGGCCACTGCGCCGCCGAGTCCGCGCGGGTCCGCGACCGCACGCGCGACGACGGTGCGGATGTCCTCAGCGTCCAAGGGGTGGAGTTGCAGGATCAGCGAGCGCGACAGCAACGGTGCGACCACGGAGAACGACGGGTTCTCGGTGGTCGCGGCGACCAGCAGCACCACCCGGTTCTCCACCGCGGCAAGCAGCGCGTCCTGCTGGGTTTTGGAGAAGCGGTGAACCTCATCGATGAAAAGCACCGTCTGGTTACCGTAGGCCGCGGCCCGGCGGGCCTCCTCGATCACCGTCCGCACTTCCTTGACCCCGGCCGACAGCGCGGAAAGAGCCTCGAATCGCCGCCCGGTGGCCTGCGAGATCAGCGAGGCCAAGGTGGTTTTCCCGGTGCCGGGCGGACCGTAGAGGATCACCGATGCCGCGCCGGAGCCCTCCACCAGTCGCCTCAGCGGCGAGGCTGCGCCCAGAAGATGCCCCTGCCCGACGACTTCATCCAACGCGGCCGGACGCATCCGGACCGCAAGCGGTGCGGACAGGTGCGACGAGGTGCCGACCGACGGCTCGTCGCCCGCCATGTCGAAGAGACCCTCGGGCACGCAATCAGGCTTACCACGCGT
>JBAXUD010000609.1:0-1977 GCA_037129875.1 Mycobacteriaceae bacterium | reverse complement strand
GCAGCCGGGTCAGGCGTGGCCGCTCAGCGCTCCGGCGATCTCGGCGGCGGCCTCGGCCCCGTAGGCGTCGGCGAGGCGCTCCCTGGCGGTGCCCAGATCCCAGGTCCAGTTCTGAGTGCCGGTGGTCTCAAGGACCAGCACCGCGACGAGCGAACCGAGTTGCGCCGAGCGCTCCAGGTCCAGCCCGGCGCCGCGGCCGGTGAGGAAGCCGGCCCGGAAGGCGTCGCCGACGCCGGTGGGATCGACCTGGGCCGTCTCCGGCACCACCCCGACGTGGATGTTGGTGCCGTCGGCGCTCATCAGATCGACGCCCTTGGCGCCCAGGGTGGTGACCCGCAGACCGACCTGGCTCAAGACGTCGGCGGCGGTCCAGCCGGTCTTGGACAGCATCAGGTCCCACTCGTAGTCGTTGCTGAACAGATAGGTTGCGCCGTCGACGAGGCCGCGGATCTCCTCGCCGGACAGCCGCGCCAACTGCTGCGACGGGTCGGCCGCGAAGGCCAGCCCCAGAGCACGGCACTCTTCGGTGTGCGCGAACATAGCGGCGGGGTCATTGGCCCCGACGATCACGAGTTCCGGCGTGCCGACGGCGGCCACCACGTCGGCCATCTTGATGTTGCGTGCCTGCGACATCGCCCCTGGATAGAACGAGGCGATCTGTGCCATGTCGAGGTCGGTGGTGCAGACGAAGCGGGCGGTGTGCTGGGTGTCGGAGACCAGCACGCTGGCGCAGTTGACGCCGGCGGACTCCAGCCATTCGCGATAGTCGGTGAAGTCCACGCCGGCCGCTCCCACCAGCACGGCGTCTCCTCCCAGCACACCGATGGCGTATGCCATGTTTCCGGCCACCCCGCCCCGGTGGACCACCAGATCGTCGACCAGGAAGCTCAGCGACACCTTCTGCAGATGCTCGGCCAGGAGCTGCTCGGAAAACCGCCCGGGAAACCGCATCAGGTGGTCGGTGGCAATGGATCCTGTTACCGCGATCGTCACGAAGTGTCTCGCCCTTCACTCTCAGAACAGGCCCGGCCGTGCGCTAGCCTGCGTATCAAGAGCCGACTATATGGCCCCGCCGCCCCGCGGTGCGGACGTGGCTCGACGCCGTGACCGACGACATCCCAGGAGAACTATCGATGGCTGGCCCGTATCCGCCGCTCCCGCCGGGCGGCGCCCAGGGTCAACCGTTCCCCGGTGCACCCGGCTACGGTGAGCCGTATCCCTACTCCGGCCCCTATCCCGGTCAGTTGCCGCCCCCGATCAGCTACCCCACGCCCACACCGCCGCCGTCGCCGTCGCGTCAGAAGGCGCTGCTGTGGACATTGGCGGGCCTCGGGTTGATCGCCGCCCTGGTCGCAACCGCGGTTTTCGCCGGGGGCCGAGGGCGCGGTCCGGGCGCCGCCGGGTTCAGCAACGCCGACGCCAAGACGGCCATCCAGAGCTACCTGACCGCACTGTCGGACCAGAACCAAGAGGTCGTCGCCCGCAACAACCTGTGCGGCATGTTCGACGCCATCAAGGACCGCAAGTCCGACATGGCGCTGGCCCGGCTGGCCAGCGATGCGTTCCGCAAGCAGTTCGCCCAGGCGGAGGTGACATCCATCGACAAGATTGTGCTGGCGTCGTCGTACCAGGCTCAGGTGTTGTTCACCATGAAGGTCCAGCCGGCGTCGACGTCACGCAAGGCCCGCGACGAGGAGCAGGGTGTGGCGCAGTTGCTGCGCCAGGACAATCAGCTGCTGGTGTGCTCGTACCTGCTGCGCACCGCTGCCCAGTACTGAACGAAGTGAAGGACTGAATCAGGCCCAGTACTGAACGAAGTGAAGGACTGAATCAGGCCCAGTACTGAACGAAGTGAAGGACTGAATCAGGTCCAGTACTGAACGAAGCTCAGTTGAACGAATCGCCGCAGGCGCAGGAGCCGGTGGCGTTCGGGTTGTCGATCGTGAAGCCCTGCTTCTCGATGGTGTCGACGAAATC
>JBAXUD010000608.1:0-2005 GCA_037129875.1 Mycobacteriaceae bacterium | reverse complement strand
GCGTGGGGGGCTCCGGAAATCCGGGGCCGAACGGCTGCTGGCCCGGTGGCGGCGTCGTCACCTGGGCGATTGTGCCCTACGAATCTGTGCGGAGTCTAAAGCGATTGCGCAGCACGCCGACGGTGTTGCGGATGGCGGGGACACTGTCGACATCGACGTCGCAGAGTACGAGTTGCGGGTTCGGGCCGGCCTCGGTCAGCGCTTCGCCGAGGGGAGAGGCGACGAGGCTGCCGCCCACGCCGGTCGGGGCCGTGGCGGCCAGCTCCGGGCCCGGGTAGGCCTGGCCCACCGCCGCGATGAAGCAGCCGCAGTCCATGGCCCGGGCTCTGGCCAGAAGTGACCACTGCTCGAGCTTGCCCGGGCCTGCCCCCCAGGAGGCGCTCACCGTGATCACCGAGGCGCCGCGGTCGGCCAGTTCGGTGTAGAGGTAGGGGAAGCGGATGTCGTAGCACAACGTGATTCCGACGCCGACCCCGTCGACGGAGACGACGACCGGTTCGCGGCCCGGCGCAACGGTGTCGGATTCGGTGAAGCCGAAAGCGTCGTAGAGGTGAATCTTGTCGTAGCTCGCCTCGACTCCGGCTCCGGTGGCCAGCAGTGTGTTGTGGACCCGCCCGTCGGCTGCGGGGGTGAACATTCCGGCGAACACGGTGACGCCGGCGTCGGCGGCGATGGTGCGGACCGCGTCGGCCCACGGACCGTCGAGCGGTTCGGCGACCGGCGTCAGGGGAACCCCGAACCGGCACATGGTCGCCTCCGGGAAGACCACCAGCCGGGCGCCGTCGTCGGCCGCCCGTCGGGTGTAGTCGGCAACCATTGCAAGATTGGCGGCCGGATCCGTGCCGGCGAGGATCTGCGCCAGGGCAATCCGCATGGCGTTCAGCGTAACTGGGGGCCGGGCGGAGCCGCCGTGCCGATGGGCGGCGGAGCCACCGCTGCCCAGGGGACCGTCAGCACCGCATCGCGCGGGTTGCGCCGCTGCTGCTCCAGCGCAATGCCCGTCGCACTCAGCGCGTCACGCATTGCGCGCCACCGCGCCCGCGGCCCGAACACCGATTGCCCCGCCGCTGCGGCCCATGCGCGGTCGGCCGCCTCGAGCAGCGTGTTGACGGGCTGTCCCGCAATGTTCTGGTGGATAAGCACTTTCGGCAACCGCTCGGCAAGGTCGGACGGCCGGTCGATGGACCCTGGGTCGCACGCCAGCGTCAGGCTCACCGGGCCGTCGCAGTCCAGCAACACCCAGCAGCCACGCCGTCCCAATTCGTCACAGGTTCCGTCGACGATCAGGCCGTGCGGAGCAAGCCTGGACTGCATGGTCCGCCAGGCCCCGGCCACCGCCTCCTCGGGGTATTGACGCAGAACATTGAACGCGCGCACCAGAACTGGGCGCAGGCCGGCGAGTTCGAAGCCGCCGACCCGGAATTCGACACGGCCGTCGTCGCTGTCGGCCTCGCGCTGCGCCGCCTCGACCCGCTGCGGGTCGATCTCCAGACCGACCACTCGCACATCAGGCCGCACCGCGCGCAACCGCTCCGCCAACTCCCACGTGGTGACGGGAAGACGTCCGTAACCGAGATCGACGACGAGCGGATCGATTGCTGCCTGCAGCGCCGCCCGAACCCGGGGTGAATGCGTCAGCCACCGGTCGGCCCGGCGCAACCGGTTGGCTCCGGTGGTTCCGCGGGTCGGCATCCCAACCGGCCGCTGCGCCTTACTGATGGCCGGCGACCCATTCCGAGGTGAATTCACCCTCCCGCGCGAAGAGGACCTTGAGGCCACCCACCACGAGCTGCTCGATCTGCCCGCCGATCAGCGGCACCCGCGCCCGGCATGAGCTGTCCAGCCGCATCCGGCTGCCCTCGCCGGTGTCGTGCAGGGCGTAGGCTCCGGTCACCTCGACCGGAGCGGGTATCAGCGCGCGGAAGCGGCCGATGGCCCTATTGGCGGGTTCGTCGAAGAGGTCGAAATGCTGTTCGCGGGTCACCACGAACTGCCCCGGCAGCAC
>JBAXUD010000607.1:0-2006 GCA_037129875.1 Mycobacteriaceae bacterium | reverse complement strand
ACGGTCAGTATCGCCAAGCCGGACCCGGTGACCGGTATCGCCCGGGGAACCGTCAGCGCCGGCGACGCGGACCAGGACTCCCTCACTTACGCCGCGAGCAAGCCGGCCAACGGGGCGGTGGCCATCAACAGCGACGGCACTTTCAGCTACACCCCGACGGCGACGGCACGCACAGCGGCCCGGTCCTCGACGACAACCCAGACCGACGCCTTCACCATCACCGTCTCCGACGGGTACGGCGGATCGAAAGCGCTTGGTGTCACGGCAATCGTCGCCCCGGCGATCCCGCCGCTGCAGGTGGTCGAGGGGCAGGGCTCGGTGTCGCTGCTGCGGGACACCACGACCGGAATGGCCTACGTGCAGTCCGCTGGAACGCCGGCGGTAGCGGTGACGCGCGCCGACTCCTACTGGACCGGCCCGGTCCCGGTGACCCGCGGCGGGGCGACACTGCTTGCCGCGGCGCGTGATTCGTCGGGCAAGCTGCGGGTGCTCGACTCCAGCAGCTACGGCCAGTACGGCTGGACCCTCAACGAGAGCGGCCAGTTCACCGGCGAGCAGAAGTACGACGCCACCACACTGGCCGGCGCCGAAACCCTCTTCGGCGTGGACGTCAACAACGACGGCACCATCGGATCCGCTCCGGTTGGCGGGGGAAGCACGTCGACAACGGGCACAGGGGCACCGGGATCGTTCCCGATGTCTCTGGTCAACAGCACCGGCGGGGCCTACCGGGATGACCAGATCTTCGTGACGTTCCTCGGCCAGACGACCCCCGGCACCTGGTCCTGGATCGACGCTGCCGGCCAGGCTCACCGTCTCGACCACACCGCCGCCGACGCCCCGGGCCACCTGGTGAAGAACGGGGTGAACTACGCCGACATGTCCTTCACTCTCGCCGAGGCGGCCGGCCTGCCGATTCCGCCGACCGTTCAAGCGGGCCGGGTGTACGTGTCGGTGGGCGAGCCGCTGTATATCCGCGTCAGCCCGGACGACACGGGCTGGGCCGGACCCAGCCCGACGAACCCGTCGGATCCGAATTTCGCCACGGCTTACGACTGGTATGAGTTGAGTTACTCCAACGGGCGCACCGCCTTCGGCGGCAACACCACCCAGGTCGACCAGTTCGGGCTGCCGATCACGGTGACGCTGGAACAGGCCTCCACCGGCTTCGCCCAGACCCGCGGCCTGACCCTCACCGGAGATCAGGTCTTCACCCGATTCGCCCAGTCGGTTCCGCCCGAATTCCAGTCATTGGTCATCAAGGATGCGGCCGGCACACGGCTGCGGATCGTCGCACCGCGCACCCAGCAGCCGGCTGCGCTCGCGACGTGGCTCGACGCTCCGGTGAGCGACTTCTGGACGAAGTACAAAGCCGAGCAGTTCACCTACACCGGAGGGGGTTACACGGTGAACGGCCGCGTCGACGCGAACTCCCAATTCGCCTACACCGTCACGGCCGCAGGGGTTTCCACCGCGTACACCATGCGAAAGCCCACGACGAAGGAGATCTTCGCCTGCGACGGCCCGTTCGTGGGCACCGCGCAACAGGGAGCGTTTCTCGCCGAGCTGTCCGCCGCGTTCAACCGCGGCGTGGCCGGCACGCCCACACAGTGGAACAACGTCGCCGCCTACTTCCCTGCGGGGCAACGCTGGAACGCCTACGCCAAGTTCTTCCACGACATCAGCGTCGGGCAGTACGCCTACGGCTTCCCCTACGACGACGTGAACAGCCAGAGTTCGGTGCAGATCCTCGGCAACACCGCGCCGCCGAGCCGGCTCACGATTGCCGTTCTCGCGGGTAGGACAACCAGCACCCCCGCGCCGGTCATCCCGTCGTTGCAGGTGGTCGAGGGGCAGGGTTCGGTGTCGCTGCTGCGGGATACGACGACCGGGATGGCCTACGTGCAGTCCGCCGGAACGCCGGCGGTGGCGGTCACCCGCGCCGACTCCTGCCTAGTCCTCGGCGGCCTTTTCGGCGGCGGCGGCGGCGTCAGCCGCCTCGCTTG
>JBAXUD010000606.1:0-2014 GCA_037129875.1 Mycobacteriaceae bacterium | reverse complement strand
CCACGCGCCGAGAGGTAGGCGGGCACGGCGACGTAACCGCCGAAGCCCACCACCACATCGGCGCCGACGTCATCGAGCACGGCCCGGGTCTCCCGGACGGACCGGCGGACCCGCCAGGGCAGCCGCAACAGGTCGCCGTTGAACTTTCGCGGCAGCGGCACCGGGGTCACGAGCCGAAGGTCGTAGCCGCGCTCGGGCACCAGTCGGGTTTCCAGGCCGCGCGGTGTGCCCAGCGCGGTGATGCGGATGTCGGGCTCCAACGCGGTCAACGCGTCGGCGACGGCCAACGCGGGTTCGACGTGCCCGGCGGTCCCGCCGCCGGCGAGGACGACCGACAGCGCGGCGCCGGGTGGTTGGTGCTGCCCGTTGCCGGCGCTACCGCCCGGTGCCCGTCGTCCGGCACCGGCGTCGGCGCCCGAGTCGCGTCGGCCCACACCGCCGTCGACCCCAGAGACATTCACCCGTAACGCTGACCTTCCAATGCGCGAGAACGCCGATCTCGTCCGTTCCCTTCGCGCCCGCGGCCCTGCGCCGCGGCGGCGCGCCTCTGCTCAGAGGCGCCTCCATGATGCCCTGAGCCCCGGCGGGTGCCGTGCACCGTCCCCGATTTGACGTCCTGGGCGGCCGCCGCGGAGCGCGAGCGCCCGGTTCCTGCCGTCGCCGCGCGCGTCCGTTCCCGGGGTTCGGGGCGACGCGGCGGCGTGGCCGGCTTCCGCGCGGGCTTGGCTGCGGCTTTGGCGGGCCGGACGGCCGGTTTGGACTCCTTCGGCGCCTCCGGCCGCGAGCGCAGCCGATCGCGCAGCACCTCCACCCGCCTGGGCAGGTAGGGCTCGGGCAGCGGCAGGCGCAGCAGGCGGTTCATGCGGTCGTCGCGGCCGGCCCGTAGTGCGGCAACTGCATCGGGCTCGTGCCGGGCCGCATTGGCCATCAGCCCGATCATGAAAAGCGTTGTCGCTGTGGATGTTCCGCCTGCCGATATCAGCGGCAACTGGATACCGGTGACCGGCAGCAGGCCGATCACGTAACCCACGTTGATGAACACCTGCCCGACCAACCACACGGTCGCGGTGGCGGTCAGCAGCCGCAGGAACGGATCGGCCGACCGCTTGGCGATCCGCATGCCGGTGTAGGCGAACAACCCGAACAGGCACAGCAGCCCGAAGGCGCCGATGAAACCGAGTTCCTCGCCCACGACGGCGAAGATGAAGTCGTTGTGGGCGTTGGGCAGATAGTTCCACTTGGCGGTGCCCTGACCGAGGCCATCACCGAACACCCCGCCGTTGGCCAGAGCGAATTTGGCCTGCCTGCCCTGGTAACCCGCGCCCTGGGCATCGGCGCTGGGATCCAGCCAGGACCGCACCCGGTCCGACCGGTACCCCGCCGACACCGCCAGCACCGCCGCCGCCGACATGGCCGCCAGCAGCGAACTGACGAACACCTTCAGTGGCAGGCCGGCGAACCACAGCAGGGCCAGCAGGATGATTCCCATCAATACCGTCTGGCCGAGGTCAGGCTCGACCACGATCAGCGCCAGTGCGATCACCGCGGCGGGCAGCAGTGGGATGAGCATCTCGCGCAGCGAGGCCCGCTCCATCCGCCGGGTGGCCAGCAGGTGTGCTCCCCAGACGACGAAGGCGATCTTGGTCAGTTCCGAGGGCTGCATGGACAGGCCCGCTACGACGAACCAGCCGCGGGTGCCGTTGGCGACGTGCCCGATACCGGGGATCAGGACGGCCACCAGCAGGACCACGGTGATGGCGAAGACCGGGAACGCCGTGGCCCGAAGGAACCGCACCGGCAGTCGCAGCGCGACCCAGCAGGCGAACAGACCCAGCGCCGCCCACATCAGCTGACGGAGGAAGATCGACCACGGTGAGCCGTCCTCGTCGTAGGAATGCACCCCCGAGGCGGACAGCACCATGATCAGCCCGAGGATGGTCAGCAGCATCGCCACCGAGACTACCAGGTGGAAGGACGTCATCGGCCGGGCCAGCCAGGTGCCGAATGGCAAGGG